>NZ_BBJM01000031.1 GCF_000740055.1 Secundilactobacillus oryzae JCM 18671
GGACCAAGCTAAAAGGCAAGTCACCAGTACAATACCGAGAACTTGCCAATCAGTTAGTAGCTTAATTTAGTTGTCCAAACTTGTGGGTTCACTTCAACCAAGGCTATTTTAGAATTGGCTAACCAGTTAGGAGATAATCTCAAGACCCTTACTGTTGACCATGGGAAAGAATTCGCCAACTACAATTTGATTGAAGAACAGACTGGTGTTCCGCTGTACTTTGCGCACGCTTATTCGCCACATGAACGAGGTAGTAATGAAAATTGCAACCGAGTACTACGCCGCTTCATTCCCAAAGGTCAACCGATTGATGAGATTACCGATGATGAATTGATTCAAATTAACTGGTATTTGAATTCCCGACCACTCAAATGTTTAAATTGGCGAACACCGATTGAGATCTTTTTGCGTGATCTGCGTTACTAAATTTGTTCAAGTTATTTCTTGCAATCTGCCATTTTATGAACAAAAGTTCACTGTAACGGTTTACACATGTTCAAAAATATCGTACACTATAGCAGTAAATATGAAAGGGGTTACATTTATCATGAAACTATCAATGGCAGAACTAGCAAAGTACATCGATCACACTAATTTAAAACCTGAAGCAACGAAGGCAGATATTCAAAAAACCTGTGAGGAAGCAGCTAAGTTTAACACCGCATCCGTTTGTGTTAACTCATACTGGATTCCATTTGTTAAGGAACAATTGAAGGGCACAACTGTGAACCCAATTGCCGTTATTGGCTTCCCTCTAGGTGCAATGTCCACTAAAGCTAAGGTTGCTGAAACCATCGATGCTTTAGAAGCCGGTGCCGAAGAAATCGACATGGTGATCAATATTGGTGAACTCCGTGGTGGAAATACCGATGTCGTTGTCGCTGATATTAAAGCAGTTGCCGATGCAACTCACGCTAAGAATAAAATTTTAAAGGTCATCATCGAAACGGCCTTGCTGAACAAGGATGAAATCAAGCTTGCAAGTGAATTGACAGTTAAAGGTGATGCAGATTTCGTTAAAACCTCAACAGGCTTCTCAACTTCTGGTGCTAAATTAGAAGATGTTAAGTTAATGCGTGAAACGGTTGGACCAGATTTTGGCGTTAAAGCCTCAGGCGGTGTTCACTCTTATGATGAAGCCATCGAAATGATCGAAGCCGGGGCAACTCGTTTAGGCGTTAGCGCAACAGTGGCTATCTTGACGGGCGCAAAGGACGACTCACAAGGTTACTAAATCACACTACCAGAAGGGATGTTTTGTCATGAAGTACAAACGGGTTTTTGGTCTTGTTTTAGACTCAGTTGGAACGGGTGCGGCACCTGATGCCGAAAAATTTGATGATGTGGGTTCAGACACATTAGGTCATATTGGGGAGCATTTTGCGGGAAAGCTACAGATTCCTAATCTTCAAAAGATGGGAATCTCGAATCTTCGAGAGACACCGATTGAAGGCGTTCCAGCTGTCGAGACACCGATTGGTTATTATGGCAAAATGAGAGAGACTTCTGCTGGAAAAGACAGTATGGATGGCCACTGGGAAATGATGGGCTTACCAGTTAAGCATGCGCTAAATACATTTCCAAATGGCTTTCCAAAGGAGATTTTAGATAAAATCTCTGCTTTTTCTGGTCGAAAAATTATCGGTAATTGTCCCGAATCCGGAACGAAGATTATTGCCGAATTAGGAGAACAACAAATGAAGACGGGCGATCTGATTGTTTACACATCAGGTGATTCCGTGATTCAAATTGCAGCACATGAAGATATTATTCCACTTGATGAACTCTACAAAATTTGTGAGTACACCAGGACCTTGGTTAATGGCCCAGAATATACGGTGGGTCGAATTATCGCCCGTCCATATGTTGGACCAGATAAGGATCACTTTACGCGGACGGCAAATCGTCATGATTTCACGTTGGAACCAACGGGGAAGACAGATATTGACTACTTGCAAGAAGCGGGTGTCCACACCATTGGTATTGGCAAAATTAATGATATCTTCTCAGGTCATGGTATTGACGAGGGCTATCATAATGAAAGCAACATGGATGGCATGGATCATGTGGATCATGTCATGGCAGAAGACTTTACGGGCTTTTGTTTCATTAACCTTGTTGATTTTGACGCAATGTATGGTCACCGGAGAAATCCAGAAGGCTTTGGTCAAGCATTAATGGACTTTGATAAGCGCCTTGGCACTGTCTTAGATCAAATGAAGCCCGATGACCTGTTACTCATCACGGCCGATCATGGAAATGATCCAGGTTTCAAAGGATCTGACCACACACGTGAGCAGGTACCACTATTGGCTTACTCACCAAGTATGACGACTTCCGGCAGCTTGGGTACGCGCTCACCATTTGCAGATTTTGGTGCAACGGTCTTAGAAAACTTTGACGTCACTGGTAATGGTGTTGGTGAGAGTTTCTTGAGTGAATTGAAGTAAACCAATAGGAGGAATCGACATGAGTGAACATTTAGAAGCAAAAAAGGGTGATATTGCAGATACTGTCTTACTGCCAGGAGATCCACTCCGAGCTAAGTATATTGCGGAAACGTTTCTAGAAAATCCGGTACGCTATAATACCGTTCGGAACGCATTTGGCTACACTGGGACTTACAAGGGAAAACGCATTTCAGTTCAAGGAACTGGTATGGGGATTCCATCAATTTCGATTTACACTAACGAATTAATTACGGAATATGGGGTAAAGACCTTATTCCGAGTTGGTTCATCAGGCGGAATGAGTCCGGATGTTCACGTCCGGGATGTCATTCTGGCACAAGGTGCAACGACGGATTCATCCATCATTCATAACACGTTTGGTGGTGGCATCTACTTCGCCCCGATTGCAGACTTCGGCTTGCTGGACACGGCTTACCATGCTGCTCAGGACTTGGACATTCCAGTTCGGGTTGGTAACGTGTTATCCGAGGACCGGTTTTATAACGACGAAATGGATCGCGAAAAACTCGTTCAATATGGCGTTGCTGCAACTGAAATGGAAGCTGCCGCTCTTTACTTATTGGCAGCCAAATATCATGTGCGTGCTTTAGCCGTTTTGACCATCAGTAACCACTTGGTAACTGGTGAGGAAACTACAGCTGAAGAACGTGAAAAGTCGTTTGACGACATGATTAAGGTGGCCTTGGAGACCGCCGTTAACGGTTAAACATTTCCAATAAAGAGGATGAGGCATGGGGGAGTGGCCATCCTCTTTATTGGAAATTGGTCGTTTCAACGAGATGATGAAATTGGAAAAGGGGAAAGCTCATTGAGTGAATCAAAACAAGCGAGATTCGAACATGGCCTGCAAGTGGCAAAGCTATATTACGAACAAAACTTGAGTCAAAGTGAAATTGCGGCAGCACTGTCGATTTCTCGACCAACCGTCTCGCGCTTACTGCAATTTGCTAGGGAGAATGGGATCGTCAAAATTCAAATCAACGATCTGCTAATGGACGTATCCACATTGGCCAAGAAACTGAAAAAGAAATACGGGCTGGAGGTCCATGTGGTGCCAACGCAAGGCCTCGTGATGAAGGAACGGTTAAGTGCGGTCGGTCAAGCGGCAGCACAGTACATTGAAGAAATTGCCAAGCCCCAAGATATTATCGGGATTGGGTGGGGGCGCACCATTTTCGAAGTCGGCACCCATCTATCAGAGGTTGCGTTACCAGGCGTGACCGTGGTCCAAATGAAAGGTGGCGTCAGCTACTCTGAACAACCGACTTATGCGTTTGATGCGATTAACGCATTTGCGCACGCCTTCCAAACGTATCCACAATACCTGCCTTTACCGGTTATTTTTGATAATCTGCAAACCAAGCAACTCGTGGAAAAAGAGCGCCATATTCAACAAGTGATTGATTTATCCGCCAGAGCGAACATTGCGATTTATTCTGTCGGAACGGTGCGAGACACTGCGCTCATTTTTCAGCTTGGTTATCTGACAGACGAGGAAATTGCTCGAATTCAGAAGAATGCTGTTGGAGACTTGTTCTCTCGATTTATTGACGCCAATGGTAATATCGTGGATCCGGAAATTAACTCACGAACGATTGCCATTCCATTGGAAAACTTGAAGTCAAAGGAACACTCGATTTTGGTGGTCAACGGGGACGAAAAGGTTGAGTCCACCCACGCTGCCTTAGAGGGAAATTATCCGAATTGCTTAATCATCGATCAACATGCTGCACAAAAACTTTTAGAATACTAATTTAACTATGAGGTGAAGAACATGAGAATGTTGGACATTATTGAATCAAAGAAATTAGGTCGTAAGTTAACAGATGAAGAAATTCAATTTTTCGTAGACGGTGTGGTTTCGGGAGAAATTCCTGATTACCAAACGAGTGCCTTATTAATGGCCATTTACTTTAACGGTATGACTGACAGTGAACAAACCCAATTGACGATGGATATGATGCGTTCTGGCGATCATTTGGACTTGTCATCAATTGATGGCACCAAAGTCGACAAGCACTCCACTGGTGGCGTTGGTGACAAAACGAGTATTCCATTAGCGGCATTAGTTGCCGCCTTGGATATCCCGGTACCAATGATCTCTGGACGTGGTCTCGGTCATACCGGTGGCACACTCGATAAATTGGAAGCGATTCCAGGATATCAAGTTGAAATTAGCGAGGCTGATTTTAAGAAACAAGTTCAAAACCAAAGATTGGCAATTATCGGTGCGACGGGCAACATTGCCCCAGCAGATAAAAAGATTTACGCCTTACGAGACGTCACCGCAACGGTGGACTCTATTCCATTGATTGCCAGTTCAATCATGTCAAAGAAGATTGCTTCGGGGACCGATGCCTTAGTGATTGACGTTAAAACGGGCGCTGGGGCCTTCATGAAGACGTTAGACGACTCCAGAGCATTAGCTAAGGCTCTGGTAAAGATTGGTCAAGGCGTAGGCATGGATTGCATGGCCTTGATTTCTGACATGAACCAACCCTTAGGCGATGCAATTGGTAACGCCTTGGAAATTAAGGAATCAATCGACTTGTTGAAGGGCAATGGGCCTGCAGATTTGCTTGATTTGGTCTTGACGCTTGGTAGCCATATGGTTGTTCTGGCTGGAAAAGCTGATTCATTGGAAGAAGCGCGTACCAAGCTAGAGGGCACTATTACTGATGGCTCCGCATTAGAGAAGTTCCGTGAAATGGTGGTTGCCCAAGGCGGGGATGGCAGCGTTGTGGATCATCCTGAAATTATGCCTCAAGCTAAATACCAGATTGAACTTCCTGCTAAGCAAAGTGGCGTGGTTGCTGAGATTGAAGCCGACGAAATCGGTATTGCTAGTATGCTCCTCGGTGGTGGCCGTCAAAAAGCTGATGATAAACTAGATTACGCCGTGGGAATTGTGCTGCACAAGAAGATTGGCGATTCCGTGAGTGAAGGCGATTCATTGATGACCATTTACAGTGATACAGAGGATATCGAAGCTATCAAGGATCGCATTTACCAAAACATCAAGATTTCCGACTCTGCCACTGCATCAACTTTAATTAAAGAAATTATCAAATAGTGGTACTGCTTCACTGTTTATTGATTGTGAATTGGGTATAATAAAATCAAGGACAGTAAAGCGGGGGATTGGTATGTTTGAAAATTTACAGCAAATTATCAAAAAAGAAGAGGTTGCGGAGCAGCTTTTTCATAGTCTAATTGGGATTGAGGTTCAGGAACGCCGAGTCGATCAATTTGGCCGACTAAGTACCAAGGTGGTTCCGGATCGTTTAGCATTAAATCCTTCTCATCCATACCTAAAGGTGGATAAAACGGGAACCAAGTTTAAGGTCGTGACAGATCCTAATCCGAATATTGGTGGCGTTTTGGATCAGTTAGACACACTTCAAACCGCCCTTTACCGAACCCTTGAGAGTGGTGACCGAATTTGGCCGCTAAGTACTTCACCAGAACCAGCAAAAGATGCATCGACTACCGGAACTCACGTTAACTACAGTATTCCGGATCCGGTGATTAATCGGTTGTTTAGTCATTATACCGACGATTTTGAAACGGTCAGTCAGTTTAAAAATGCTTTATATATGCATCTGGTTCATAACTTTATCCGCTACCAGTGGCTATTGACGTATCTATTTGGCAGTAGTCCCACGGGAACCAAGAATTATCGCAGTACGCGTGCCTTAGAAATTGGCTTGCAGCGAACTTCTGGGCTCGAACAGCATTACCTGACCTTCGACAAGCATATTGCCTTTTTAAATCGGTTGATTGCTGAAGGACAGAGTAAGGGTGTTTCGGGGTTTGAAGCGCCGATTCGTTTTCGCGGGGAAACACAGCCAGATCGACTTAAGGCAATGGGGGTTCGTTATCTCGAACTTAAAGTACTAGATAACACCCCCTTTCATCCAAACGGCGTCAGTCGCCACGCGCTTTACTTCATAAAATTGTTTATGATTTACCTGTTGGTCACGCCGGAATCACCAGACAATCTGGAAACGGTCCTTCGTGAAGGAATTTTGAAGAACCAGCAGGTCGCCATGGAGGCTCCCGAAACTCACACTGCTTTTGAGGATGAAGGCGTCGCCGTTTTAAATGATGTGAAGACGATGGCCAATGACTTAAACGCCCACGTTGAACAGGCAGAGGTTTTAGATGATTTTCTAGAAGAAATGACACATCCCGAATTAACGCCCGCCGTGATGCTGAGTAGTCGAGCTGGTGAACAAAAGATTTCTGAATTTGCCCTGGAAGTGGCGACCCGCTGGCTAGCGGAGCGACTAGGCTCGCGTCAATTACTACCTGGCATGTCACGATTGACGGCTAAAACTCAGGAAGTTATCTTGTTAGCCATTCAATATGGTATCCAGTACTTTCAGATTAAGGATGAACTCGGCGGCGACATGTTAATGCTAACCTATGATAGTATTACGCAGGTCGTTTTACTGACAGATATCGAAAAGTATCAGCCGCGTGAACTGATTCGCAAACTATTTCCAGCAATGGGACTTTAAAGAGCACAAAATAAACAAGGAACCCTGACGATGTCAGAGTTCCTTGTTTTATTTCTGCTTATAAAAGTACACGGGGATTCCTGCGCCTGTGAGTAGCAGACCCACCATGGCGAGTCCCGGTTGGGTCAGGAGAGTGAGAATTAAGATGAAAGCCCCACCGACAATTGCGATGACGGGAACCACTGGATACCAGGGTACTCGATAGGGACGTCGTAAGGCAGGTTCACGCTTTCTCAGGATAAAGATGGCAATGAAGATGAGAACGTTGAAAATCCACATGACGAACACCAGCATGTCGGTCAGTAGATCAAATGAACCTAAACACATCATAATAATGGCAATCCCTAATTGCACCATTCCGGCAAAGTAGGGGACATAGGTCCGTGAGGAAAGCTTTTTGAAATGCTGACTAAACGGCAATGAATTTTCTTCTGCCATTGCGAATGGTACTCGCATTCCAGTTAGCGTATAACCGTTAATTGCGCCGTATACGGAGATCAGAATCCCAATTGTAACTAGCTTACCACCATACTGTCCGAATAGCGCTAAGGCGGTCTCAGAGGCCGTATTTTGGTTGCCAGCTATTTGGTCAACAGGAATCGTCTTCAAGAACACAAAGTTAATTAAGGCGTAAACAACCGTAATCAGTAGTAATCCTAAAACGATAGCCTTAGGTAGATCTTTTTCGGGATTCTTTAGTTCACCCGCAACCGTTCCAATATTAATCCAGCCATCGTAGGCAAACATTGTTGCAAGCAGTCCGCCACCAAACGCAGTCCAGAAACCGATGTTGTGACCGGTTGAAACTGGCCACCAGGAAACGTCGACTTGTCCGGGAGTAAATAGACCGAAAAGAATGATTAAAGCGATGGGGATGAGTTTGAAAATTAAGGTGATGGATTGGAGGCTTCCACCAACTCGAGCACCTAAGAAGTTAATCAAGGTTAAGCTCAGGCCACAGGCAATCGCGATGGGAACGTGCCACATCGTTTCCAAATGAAATAGGTTGAGCACTTGGGTCGAAAAAATAATGGATAACGCCGCGATATTAGCGGGATAGTAAACTAAAATCTGTGCCCAGCCCATTAAAAAGGCCGGTAGTTTACCGTATGTATATTCAACGTATTTAATGGCACCACCCGTATGGGGAAGTGCTGCTGCAATTTCGGCACTGGTCAAGCCGGCACAGAGCGTTAGCAGACCACCCAGTAGCCAGGCGATGATGGTCATGCTGGCGGAGTAGTTGGCAGCGACGACGCTAGCTACCTTAAAGAAGACGCCCCCACCAATGACGGTACCCATGACGGTTGAAAATGCAGTAAAGAATCCAATTTCTCGTTTTAAATGAGTCTCTTTCATGACGTGACTCCTTTTCCTGAATTTCAGCTTACTCAGTATACCATAATCCTAAAAGACACCGCACTAAATAAGCCGTGGGAATTGACCTCTCTGCCGATTTCGGTGGTAAATAGGGGCAAAAAAAAGAGACCTCTCAGTGGCCTCTTAGAACTTAATTCAGTTTAGTGGAAGAATAGGTTCAAAATCATAACGACAAGGATACCGACGATAGAAACAACCGTTTCTAGCACTGTCCAAATTGACAATGTTTGTTTGATAGTCAAATCGAAGTACTCGCGGAACATCCAGAAACCGGCATCGTTAACGTGAGATGCGGCAAGTGAACCGGCACCGATGGCAAGTACCATTAAAGCTGGATCAACACCTGCTTGGCTCATCAATGGTAAGACGATACCAGCAGCAGTTAATGAAGCAACGGTAGCTGAACCTAAAGCCACACGGAGCACAACAGCGACAATCCAACCAAGAATCAATGGTGAAATTGATGAGCCTTGGAATATCTTAGCAACAGCGTCACCGACACCACCGTCGATCAACACTTGCTTGAAGGCACCACCACCACCAATAACTAATAGTAGCATTGCGATGGATTTAACGGCACTTTCCATAGTTGCCATGATGTCGCCAGTTGAACGCTTACGCATCCAACCCATTGAGAACATTGCGAAAACTAATGAAATTAACATTGCGATACTTGGAGATCCAATCAATGAAATGATTTGATCAAGGGTGTTAGGGTTCTTTGGTGTGACACCGCCATTAACCCCTAATTGGTAAACCGTTGTGATGGCCATCAAGATAACTGGGAAGAGGGAAGTCAAAACTGACATTCCGAATGATGGTGCTTCTTCTTTAGTGAACGTTTTCATTTCACCGAAAGAACTCAGGTTACCTTTTTGTTCGAAAGCTGATGGCGCAAATTTTTGTGCTAACTTCGTAAATAGCGGACCAGCGATGTAAGCTGAAGGAATCGCTACGATTAAACCGAAGAGGAGCACTTTACCAACGTTGGCACCCAAAACAGCTGAGATAGCAACTGGAGCTGGGTGCGGTGGTAAGAATCCGTGGGTAACAGATAGTGCGGCAGCCATTGAAATTCCAAGGTAAAGAATTGGAACGCCGGCTTCAACCGCGATGGCGAAGACGATAGGGATCAAGAGAACCATACCAACTTCGAAGAATAAAGCGATACCAATAATGAATGAGGCAAGCATGATAGCAAATTGGAGATGTTTACGTCCAAATTTGTCAATCAATGTTGTGGCGATGGTATGAGCACCACCGGCATCAGCAACCAAACGTCCAAGCATGGCACCGAAACCAAAGACGAGTGATAGTTCACCTAATTGGCTTCCAATACCATCTTGGATACTCGTTGCAATCTTGGTCATATCCATGCCAAGAAGAATTGCGGTTAAAACAGAAGTTAAAACCAAAGAAACGAAGGTGTTAATTTTGAATCTAATGATTAAAAGTAATAGGAATATAACACCTATAACAAGTGCGAGAATAGCCATAATATAGTAAGCCCTTTCATTTTGCATTTATAAGGTAGGCAACCCTTGAGTTGCCTACTTTATGACCTTTAAATATACGCCTTTTTTTGAGAAAGGCAATTAACTCGATGTAATCAGTTAGTTATCTTGATCTTGTCGCTTTTGTTCTTCTGCACGTTGGTAGTCCGCAATATTCTTGTATTCAGTCTGAAGTAAACGGCTGAGACGGATATAAATTGGAACCAATGAGCGGTAAGCATGGAACGTGCTTTCGTCTGGATGGTGGACATTTGTCACACCGACAAACTTCTTCACGTCACTAAGATCATCAACTAAGCCCAAGCTGTACATACCGAGTACGGCAGCACCTAAGGCAGTTCCTTCAAAACTTTCTGGAATAGTAACGTCTTGTTCGAAGATGTCCGCTAACATTTGACGCCAGAGGGCTGAACGAGCAAAACCACCAGTAGCTTGAATACTCTTTGGCTTGCCGACAACTTCTTCGAGTGCCAACATAACCGTGTAGAGGTTGTAAACAATCCCTTCGAGGGAAGCACGTACCATGTGGGCACGTGTATGCGTTCTGGTCAAACCAAAGAATGAACCACGCGCATTAGCATCCCAAATTGGGGCACGTTCGCCACCAAGGTAAGGGTGGAAGATTAAACCATCAGAACCTGCAGGAATCTTTTCGGCGATTTGAGTTAACAAATCATATGAATCAACTTGCATTTGTTCTGCAGTAATCTTTTCTGGTGCAAAGAGTTGGTCACGGACCCAACGGAAGACAATACCACCGTTGTTAACTGGTCCACCAACAACCCATTTGTTAGGTGCGAGGTAGTAACAGAATACTCGCGCCTTAGGGTCGATTCTTGGCTTGTCTGTGATAACACGAACAGCACCAGAAGTACCAATGGTAACAGCAACGACACCAGGGTCGATTGCGTTAACACCAAGGTTAGAAAGGGGACCATCAGTGGCACCCATGATGAATGGCACGTCCTTATCGATACCGATAACACGAGCATATTCATCTTTTAGACCAACCATCTTGTCAGTTGTATCGACTAATTCAGGTAATTGATCGCGAGTTATACCAGCCACTTCGAGGGCTTGGTCATCCCAATCCATTTTGAAGATATTAAACAAACCAGTTGCGTTGGCAGTAGAATATTCTTCCTTAAGTTGACCGAAAAGTTTGTAAAGAACGTATTCTTTGATCCCAATAAAGCATTTAGCTTGCTTGAACAAGTCAGGCTTTTCGTTTCGCAACCAAATAAGTTTTGAAAGTGGGGTCATTGGGTGAATAGGGGTTCCTGTCTTTTCGTAAAGTTGCTTACCCACACCATTTTCACGTAATTCATCAGCATACTTAACGGCACGGTTGTCCGCCCAAGTAATAGCTCTTGTGAGTGGTTTGTGGTTTTCATCTAACAGAATCAAACTGTGCATGGCTGCAGAGAATGAAACACCTTTCAGTGCACCATTTTTCAAGTCAGCTTTTCTTAGGACAGCAGTTAAGCCATCTAGAACACCGGCAAAGATCTCTTCTGGATCTTCTTCGGCCATGTCAGGTTGGTCTTGATAGAGTGGGTAAAGGTTATTGGAATAGCCCAATACTTTACCATCTAAATCATATAGAACTGTTTTGACACTGGTTGTACCAATATCAAGTCCGATCATGTAATCCAATTGATTTACCTCTTTTCAAGTATTGCGTATAAGAGAAGGTCTGGTCAGTCGCTAATTATTTGCTTTTGTCCATTGCGTGACCACCGAAACCGTTACGAAGAGCAGCAACCACTTTACCAGTGAATGTGTCATCTTGCATTGAACGGTAACGAGTCATTAAGGCCATGGCAATAACTGGCGTTGGAACCTTGTTGCTAAGGGCTTCTTCAAGGGTCCAAGCACCTTCACCAGATGAATGCATACGACCGGCGATTTCTGAAAGCTTAGGATCCTTAGCGAAGGCTTCTTCAGCTAATTCCATGAGCCATCCACGGATAACTGAACCGTGACTCCAAACCTTAGCAACTGCTTCGTTGTCGTATTCGAATTGGCTAGCTTCAAGAACTTCGAATCCTTCAGCGATAGCTTGCATTTCACCATATTCGATACCGTTGTGAACCATCTTAAGGTAGTGACCTGAACCGGCACGGCCAGTGTAAAGGTAACCATCTTCTTCAGAAATATCATCGTAAAGTGGACGGAGTGTTTCGAAAGCAGCTTCGTCATCGCCACCAATCATGAAGTTACCGTGTGAACGTGCACCTTCCATACCACCAGATGTACCTGAGTCAAAGAATACGATGTGCTTTTCTTTTAACAATTCGTTGTGACGAAGTGAGTCCTTGTAGAATGAGTTACCGCCATCGATTAAGATGTCGCCTTCACCTAACAAGTTGCTCAATTCTTCAATAGTTGCGTCAGTTGGCTTGCCAGCTGGCACCATTACCCAAACGATTTTTGGTGATGGTAATTTTGATACCATTTCGCTTAAGCTTGAGGCACCTTCTGCACCGGCTGCTACAGCTTCTTTAACGTTATCTTCGTTTAAATCGAATCCAACGATTTCGTGGTTGTGATCCATTGCGTTCTTAGCAAGGTTCAAACCCATTTTACCTAAACCAACGAGTCCAAGTTTCATTATATAAAACGCTCCCTTAGCATAAATTTAGTAACGCAACCATTATATGAAAATACTTTTCACATTTCAAGTGTTTTAGTGTAAAATATTTACAAGTTATTAATGGCACATGAATTGGGGGAACCAAAAATGCATTCAACACTTGGGAGTATTCGTTCATATTATCCCAGTCTTAGTCAGACGGATCAAAAAATCGCCGACTATATATTGGCTAATCCCAGCACGGCAGGACGAGAAACCATCAAAAGTTTAGCCGCTAGAATCGATGTCTCGACGGCCTCTATCTCGCGATTTGTCAAACGGATTGGTTATCAAAGCTTTCGTGAATTCTCTGTTGAATTAGCACAATTAGAATCTAATTCCGTTTCCGGTCAATCGATTTTTAAGGAAATTGATCGTCAGGACAGTTTGGATACAATTGCGCAAAAAACGTTCCGTTCACAAATTACCGCTTTGGAGTCAACGCAAGCTGCATTAAAAGAAAGTGAAATGGCTCGCGCAGTTTTACGGATTATTAAATCCAAGCAATTGGCTTTCTTCGGGTTGGGAGCTTCGTCGATTGTCGCATTGGACGGCTATCACAAATTCTTGCGGACAAGTCTCAATTGTATTTGTCATCCGGATTACGACATTCAGTTGATGCAGGCTGCCAAAATGCACCCGGAAGATTGTGCTATCGTGATTTCTCATTCCGGAGAAAACCGTGATACGCTTCGACTTGTTGATACGCTTATGGAACGAGGCGTTTCAATTATTGCCATCACCAGTTTTGCAAATTCAACCCTGGCGAAGAAAGCAAACGTGACCATCTTGTCGCTTGCTGAAGAAGTCAACTATCGCTCTGAAGGTATGTACTCACTCGTTGCGCAAATGACCATTATGGATACGTTATTCATGATGTCAGCTGTTCGAATCTCGGATGATATGGAAGAGACGATGCAAGCGGTACACGATGTTATCGAGAAAACGCGCCATTAATCAATTAATGGTAAAATAGAGGTCAAAATCTACGATGGGGGATGAATTTCGCCTTTGAGTAAAAATGTTGAACCAATCTATGAAACGACTTTTCGAAAGCGTAACTTCCGCCGTGGCAAGATTGTTGGCGGCATTATTGTCCTGGTATTGCTCGTGACCCTTGGCTGGTGGTTTATCCAGGATCGACAGAATCAGCAACTTAGTCATTATCCCGTTAAAGGCGTCTCACTCAGTCAGGACGATGGCTACATCGATTTTCATTCGCTCCAGAAGACCGGGATTCAGTTTACTTATTTACGGGCTAGCTCCGGTGCAAGCTATATTGATGACCGATTTGCGAATTTTTATGGTCAAGCGCAAGGAACCGATTTAAAAATTGGTGTTTATCATATGTATAGTTTTTCCAGTTCGGCTCAGAGTCAGTACATGAACTTTAAGCAGGCGGTCAAAACTGACGGTGGACAATTACCAATTGCTATTCAAATTGCGTTTTATGACAACTACTCAGCGAAGACCATTAACGTGGCCTCACAACAAGCAAAGCTAAAAAAATTAGTTAACTTAATTGAAACACACTATCAGAGGCCAGTTATTGTTTGGACCAGCAATTCTGTCTGGAACCAGTTTGTGAAGGGGAGTCTCCCCAAACAACAACGCTGGATTGCTAACGGGGAACTCAAACGTCACGGTAGTCAGGTCGCATTCGTCGAGTACGATCCGGATGCTAAAATTAAACTTAGTGGCAGTAGTCAGACCGTTTCTCGGAGTGTGTACACTGGTAATAAGCGCCAGTGGCAAACTTATGTCAATCAGTTGTCGAATTAACTAGTGTTGAGCGCATAAATGGTCAAAGTAGCGCCGTCTTTGTTAAACTTGAGAAAGAGAACGAACCATTTCTCGAAACTTAAGCCAGCAAGGAGGACAATAAATGTTAAAGAAGGTTAAGACAGCAACTAATGATGTCGTCTATATCAACGAAGACATGGTTTCTTATATTAAGAAAATGGATCCGAGTGTGACTGACAAAGAGAGTAATTGGGAAGTTCACTTGAACGATGAAGAAGAATCAATCTTCACGCTAACGTACGATCAAATGAAGAAATAGCAAAACGCTCAAGATCATTGAATGGTCTTGAGCGTTTTTAGTGTTCGTTAATTAAAATGAGATAGTCTTGATTATCAGCTTCGTCAAAAAGATGGGTAGGTTGCTTATCGTTAGCAGAAAGTACTAATTCGTAACCGAACTTATCGACGAAGATTAGTTTTTCATTCGTCATACTCTTGACGCGTACTTGCAAGGGTTGGTGATCAATAGCGATACTTAAGTCGGGTCTGACCTCTAATAGGTGTTTTCGATTGTGAAGCTCGTCAACGTAGACCCAAACGCCAGAATAAAATAGGGGTGAAACCTCAGTGGCTTTATGCTGTGGTTTAACTGGGTGTGGTTTACGAGACACTCTGCGTTTGAGTTGACTGAATAGTCCACTCGCGAGCTCTGAATTTTTACTTTTCATGACGGTCACACTCCCCCTTTAACGTCTAATCAGCGTACTTTCACTATAACATGTTTAGGAGGGGAGTAGAAGCAAACGAATTCGTGAAATATTGCCACGGGTAAAGATACACTTTGCTTTCATTAACTGTTATCATAAGTGGTGTTAATAAAGTCATTGGAGGCATTTAATATGTTAAAACTGGGTATTATAGGAACAAACTGGATTACGCAGCAATTTGTTGAGGCAGCAGCGGAAACGAAACGTTACGAACTCGTTAGTGTTTATTCCCGTAAACTGGAAACTGCGAAAGCGTTTGGTGACAAGAATGGCGCAACGCAATTGTTTGATGACCTTGACGCTTTTATGGCTTCTGACACGTTTGACGTTGTCTACATTGCATCACCAAACAGTCTCCACTTCGAGCAGGCTAAGTTAGCGATTCAAAACCATAAGCAGATTATTGTTGAAAAGCCCGCTTTTACTAATCAACGGCAAATGCAAGAGATTCAGACACTACTAGCAGATTATCCTGATGTTCACTTGTTTGAGGCAGCTCGGAATATTCATTCGACTAATTTTAAAGCGATTCAAGCGCAAGTCGCCAAAATGACGAGAATTCAGGGAGCCAGTTTCACATATATGAAGTACTCCTCACGTTATGATGCGGTATTGGCAGGCGAAACACCAAACATCTTCAGCTTGAAGTTTGCGGGTGGTGCTTTACAGGACTTAGGTGTCTACACCGTGTACGATGCAGTGACACTATTCGGTATGCCAGAGGATGCGGCCTATTATCCTCAACTTATCGGGACGCAAGTAGATGGCAAGGGGACTGCGATGCTCCGTTATCCAGAATTTGACGTGACCCTGAACTTTGGTAAGATTGCTAATTCATTTAGTAGTTCTGAAGTATATGGCATGAAGGATACAATTGTGATTGATGATGCGGGTGAGTTAACGGATATCCAGTACCATGATAGTGAAGGCGCTGTTCATCAACTCGGTATTAAAGCGGACGGCAATCCCATGGTTGATGAGGCAAATGACTTTGCAGATGTGCTAGAAAATCCAAAAGATGCAGATAACCAGAAAAAATATGACCAATGGCGCCAATTAAGTGTTAACGTAAATAAGTTACTATTTAACTTGAGACAATCTGGGAAACTAGAATTTCCAGATGACTAATGATCGGAGCACAATGAATGATTGAACAATTTAAAGAACAATTTGAGAAACGCGGCTATACAGAACTGACACCAATTCAAGAAGGTGTTTTTGAACCAATGTCCCAGCACAAAAGTGTTTTAGGACTAGCCCCTACTGGATCTGGTAAAACGGTGGCGTTTATTATGCCATTGTTGGGCCAATTGGTTCCTGGAGATGGTAGCCAGATTCTCATCCTCGCACCTTCTCAAGAACTCGCCATGCAAACAACTGGTGTGATTCGTGATTGGTCAAAGTCATATGACGTGAAAGTCTTAGCCTTGACTGGTGGCGCAAACGTGAAGCGCCAAATGGAACAACTCAAGAAGCGTCCAGAAATTATCGTTGGGACGCCAGGTCGAGTTTTAAATTTGATTGAAGAACGGAAGCTCAAGCTCCATTTGATGCAATCCATCATCATTGATGAAGCGGATGATTTGCTGACAGGGGACACGCTAGAAACGGTGCGTAGCATTGTTAGCCAAGCACCTGCTGACGTTCAACTGGGCTTTTTCTCAGCAACCGAGACCCCTATTTTGCATGAGCTCAATAAGTGGTTTGGTCAAGATGTTGAAATTGTCGATGTTCGCCAAACTGATAAGACTCAAGGAACGGTCGCTCATGATCTATACCAAGTTTCACCTAAAAAAGAAGTTGAGTCGCTAAAAAAGCTGGCCTCAATTGAACAATTTAGAGCTCTCGTTTTCTTCAATCAAATGAGTACCCTGAAGTATGTGGCAAGTCGTTTTCGACACGAACATGTGGCATTTGCTGAATTGACGAGTGATATGCGCCAGGTGCAACGGGAAAAGGCGTTGAAGGATTTCCGAATGGGTCGGGTGAAGTTATTGCTGACAACTGATGTTGCGGCGCGAGGCTTGGATATTCCGAAGCTCCCAGCAGTTGTAAACTATGACTTACCTTCAACGGTGAATACTTACGTCCATCGTGCTGGCCGGACTGGCCGGATGGGTGAACCTGGACAAGTGATTTCCATGGGGGATGACCACGACTTACGGGACTTCCGCCATATGATGGAAAAAACAGATTATCAATTTGAACGTAAGTATTACCACAAAAAGGCACTAGTTGAGCGAATTCCCGATGCGCCTAAGGCTGTTCAACCTGAGGTAGCGGCTATGCCAGATTCTCAAGGTGAGCATCCGGTAGCTGGTCCCAAAGTGGCCCGTGTTGCGAATGGAACGCGTCCAGCGACTGAGCCAGTTAAACCAGCACATAAGAAGAACCGTAAGAAGCATCAGAAAAACAAGGGAATGCGCAAGAAATGGCGCGATCGGGCGGAATAAGTCCACCTTTACTTTAATTTGAATCCATGCGAAAATATTAGATGGATTCATTTTTTGTTCCCATAGCACAACTGGATAGGGCACCCGCCTCCTAAGCGGCTGATCCCGGTTCGAGTCCGGGTGGGAACATCCTCATTTAACTCGGTAACAATAAAGCCTCCGTATTTTTAACGAATACGCAGGCTTTTTGTTTGGAATTAGGAAAAGATAAGTTCATTTTCGTTATTATTCGAATAAATTAAAGCTGAATATCCGAAATATTACAGAATTTATCAAATAAATTACAATTGTAAAAATATTTATTTCATAAGTATAATTTTACAGAATTTTTGAATCCGATTACATAATTCTGATTCAAGTGTGCTTTTTTGTGTTTTCTCGCCTCAACCTGTTATAATATGAACATAAGCAACAGAGTCGAAAAGAAGCGGGGGTTGGAGATATGTCAAATTTGCCAGAATTTGATCCAAAACAAGTGCATAGAATTCTTGTGGGAGTTGATGACTCACCTGATGCGCAGCTTGCCTTTCGTTACGCAATGAACCGAGCCAAACAAGACGAGGCAGAGTTGTATATTTGTTCCATCCTGGAGTCAGATGAGATGAGCGTTTATCAAATTTTGAGCAAGGATTACGTTCATGGTAAGCGTGAGGATTTAGAAGCGCACCTCAATGATTATCGCAAGCTGGCGGAGGACTTCGGTGTTAAGACGGTTAAGACCGTCATTGCTGAAGGCGATCCTGGCGAGACTATCGTAAAAAAGGTGATTCCAGCAGTCAGCCCTGATCTTTTAGTAATTGGTTCACTTTCCAAGGAAGGCGTAAAAAAGTATTTTGGTAGCCAAGCCGCCTATATGGCCAAATATGCACCGATTTCTGTCATGATTGTTAGATAATGAATTAGTGAATAAAGTGGCTCTTTGTCAAATCCTGTTGATGAACAATTTATAGAGTAATTTCAAAGGCTAAACAGCCCTTGAAATTACTCTTTTTTTGGTTCTTGCTTGGTTCA
>NZ_BBJM01000030.1 GCF_000740055.1 Secundilactobacillus oryzae JCM 18671
GGATACACCTGTTCCCATGCCGAACACAGAAGTTAAGCTTTAGCACGCCGATAGTAGTTGGGGGATCGCCCCCTGCGAGGGTAGGACGTTGCCACGCAAAGCAAAAACACCAGACATTAACTTGTCTGGTGTTTTTTTGTACTTTTACATAGTTAGATTGGGTATCTTAGTATCGCACAGATAGGTGAATCAATCGGCATTTTATCTGCCGGAAGGACAACGATATGGCCATTATCTTTAATCACCATATCGGCTAGATCGTTATAGAGATTATTGTTTTTTGCAAATTCGGAAGAAGTATCTAATTCAGAGCGGGTTAAGTAGCCAGGGCTACTAGTATTCTCACAGATAATTAAGGTTTCAATCTGTCCGTTACGTGCACAATCGATTAATTGACTGAGATCATCAGTGGTCTGCCCGAGGTTGGTGAAGCGTTCGTAATCGGAATGAAGTTGATTGATATTGGCTTCAATGCCATCTTGAATGATTGTTGCAATCCGCTCCGAGATTTCGTTCATCGATAATTTGGCAGGCGATGAAGGCTCGAATAATTCGCTGATTGCTGAGTCGTAGTTGAGTGCTTCTCTTAATACAGCAGCGTTTTGAGGTAAAGCGTACAATACAACTTCCGTCTTTTCTAGTGGGAAATGTTCACGTAAATAAGTTGAAATTGCTTGATAATAATTTCTTTGATCATTTTTCACTTCTTGGCTCTTTTCATTGTGACCGTGGAAAGAAACTCCACCGTCATAGCTGTTGAAGTTTAATTGACCACCCTTTAGTTCGTTAGTTCCGAGTGTTTCCGGAAGGGTACCTGGTGCGTCAGATGCAAGTTCTAATTCTTCGATATGGCTACTAGAAGCTTGAAAGAGCCGGTAACTGTCATAGTTTAATGCAAGAATGAGATGAGTTTGCTCGACGGTGTTTTGGGCTAATTTCAGCCAATTAGGGTGCTCCGAAACGGTGACGGATGATTGGTTGACTTCATGGTTTAAATCTTCCACGGTCACCCGATCAGGCCCCACGATGATGGCACAGGCCCGACTCTTTACATCGTCCCATTGATTAGGATCATCAGTGTAGGGACGTAGTTGCTTCATGTAGTCATCTACGTTGATAGTGGGATAAGCGTGGCGAAGCTTTTCTTCAGCTTGCATTGCAACATCCTTCATCTTTAATTTAGCCTTTGATAAATCGCTAACGGTTAACGGATTAGGGACAATCACCGTTAGGAATGGGCCATCGGTCGTTTTGATGATGTTCGAAAGTTTATTGATGTTTTTCATGTAAGTCGCCTCCTAGGTCATGGGGTTTCTTATTCCATTTCAAGCGTAACATAACTAAGAACTCGACCAAATAAAAACGCCTAGGACTGATTCCTAGGCGTTTGCGCTATTTCCAGTAAGCATATTGATACTGAATGCCTGAGAGTGCTGTAAATTTAATGCCGCCCAGTCGCTTATCAACGAGGTTTGATTGTGCGACTTGATATAACGGCACGATACCTTGTTGTTGCATGAGGTATCTATCGGCTTCGAGCATTAAGTCATAACGTTGTTTTGTAGAATATTTAGTCGTGTCATTAATTTGACTGATGAGTTTTTGGTACTTGGCATCTTTCCAATTTGAGAAAGATAGCGCGTTTCCATACTCTGCCATTTGAAGAAAATCAGCGGGGTCGTACCAACCAGTGGACCAACCATCTAGGTTAATCTCGTAGTTCTTGTCGCTTCCCATTTGAATGTGTTGCGCTTGTGGAACTGTTTTTAAAGTTAAATTTAGCCCCGGCAATTCCTTTTTCAGCACTGCCTGCATATATTCGCCTACTTGTTTGCTGGCATCGTCATCACCGGTGAGTAGTTGAACGGTGATGCGCTTCTTGCCCAATTCAGACTGGGCATTTCTCCAGTAGACTTTAGCTGCTTTCGTATTTACTTTCAGCTTATTGCCAACTTCTTTAGCGAAGTCCTCCCCGGTTGTTGGGTTCGATGCATCGCCTTGTGGCACCATACTCCATGCGGCCACAGAACCATCTTGCAGTACGCTTTTAGTCAACTGCTCGCGATCCAATACATAACTAATTGCCTTGTGTAAATTAGTATTGTTAGTCGTTTTATTTTTGCCATTAAATTCTAGATAGGCGTTTCGCAGAATCTTGGTTGTTTTGAGTGAGGGATTATTCGCGTTCGACTTGACTAATTGTCCTGACAGTTGCGTAATCTGTACTTTGTTAGCTTTGAACAAGTTTAAAGCGGTGCTACCATCCTTTTCTACCTTTACGTTAACTGTTGGAATTCGAACGTTTTGTAACGTATACTTAGGATTTTTCTTTAGTTTAAATGATGTACTGGTTCCGTTCCAACCTACCAATTTATAAGGTCCATTGGTCACGATTTTGCCGGAACTAGTCCCGTAAGTTGAACCGAATTTTTTGGCAGCTGATTGATTAATTGGATAATAATCAGTGAGTAAGTAATCGAAATAGGGAACAGGAGCAGAAAGCTGAATTTCAAATCGATACTTGCTGAGGGCTTTGACGCCAAATTCAGAAACTGGGGCCTTGCCCGTCGAAACGGCTTCAAAATTCTTGATGAATTTATAGTTTGAAAGACGCTGTGATTTGGTTTTAGGGTCAACGGCACGTTGGAAACCCGCAACAAAATCTTTTGCGGTCACTTCTTCACCATTGCTCCACTTCGTTTTCCGTAAGTTAAAGACGTAGCGTTTACCACCATCAGTTGGCTTCACAACTTTTTTAGCAACACTAGCAACGACCTTTCCTGAAGGGCTTAGTGTATAAAGTCCTTGCATAGTTTGGGAAACAATCGTTGAACTATTGACGTCGGTTGTTTGAGCTGGATCAGCTGTGGCTGGTTCGCCATTCAAAGTCACCGTCATTGGACGATTCTTGTTTGAATCGGAACTGGCCTGGCCGCACCCCGTCAAAACAATTGCCACTAGGACACTGCTAAACAAAATTGCGATATATTTAATTTTCATGAAGACTTCCTCCGATCTCGAGAGACACTTGCAACAACATTACAAGTGACTATGATGTCGAGATCCGGAGGTTAGGAGCGTTTTACATGAAAATTGCCGACAAATGGACATGGTCTTCACCACTTTCCTTTAGAGTGGGATAAATTTAACACGGAACAAATTAGAAGTCAATGAGAGTTCTAATTTTAAAATCATATTTACGGGGTTTTAAAGCGGTTTGTCTCAAAATATGCTAAACTATTAAGGTATGATTTTACAGAAATGAGAAAAATTTAAGGGACAAGGGTGAACAAAATGAAACATTACCGTGCTTATCGGCTGACATTGGGATGGCAAATCCTAATTGGTTTAGTATTAGGAATTATTTTAGGTGTCGTTTTTTACCAAAATAAGATGGCCATTACCGCAATGCAAAATATTGGGACAATGTTTATTAGCTTAATTCAAATGATTGTGTTGCCAATCGTGGTTTCCTGTTTGACGGTGGGAATCGCCAACATGGGGGATTTGAAGAAGCTGGGTCGAGTGGGCGGTAAAACCTTGATCTACTTTGAAGTAATGTCAACAGTCGCCATCATCTTAGGGATGATTGTGGCCAATATATTCAAACCTGGTGACTTTATCAATATTCACGCGCTACATAGTCAAGACATCAGCCAGTACGTTTCGACGGCTAAGCATGCGTCGGAAGGTGGCATTTGGGAAACGGTGATGGGAATTATCCCAACCAACTTCTTCAATGCCTTGAGTACCGGTGATATGATGCCAGTGATCTTTTTCTCCGTCTTCTTTGGATTAGGAACCGCCGCAATTGGTGAACGCGGAAAGGTGATCATCGATTTTCTTCAGGCTGTTTCAGAAGTCATGTTCAAGGTAACAAACTGGGTAATGCACGTTGCACCAATCGGGGTTTGTGCCCTAATCGGCGTAACGGTCGCACAATTGGGTCTTGCTGCATTGGCACCATTGGGTTACTTTATCTTGCTCGCCTATGCAACGATGGCAGTATTCGTCGTTGTTTTCATGGGCCTGGTGGCAAGAATGTTCAAGTTCAGTATCTTTGACCTACTTCGGGTGATCAAAGACGAAGCAGTTTTGGCGTTCTCAACAGCCAGCTCTGAGGCTGCCTTACCCAAGATGATTGATAAAATGGATAAATATGGGGTTAACCAGGGAATTGTTTCTTTCGTTATTCCAACGGGTTATACGTTTAACCTTGATGGCTCGGCGATTTACCAATCTTTAGCAGCGTTATTCTTGGCTCAGGCTTACCATATCCACTTGAGCCTTGGACAACAGTTAACGCTTCTAGTGGTGTTGATGATTACGTCTAAAGGAATGGCTGGGGTACCTGGTGCGTCATTCGTTGTTCTGTTGGCAACCGTCTCAACTATTGGCGTGCCAATGGCAGGATTGACGTTTATTGCCGGAATCGACCGACTAGTCGATATGGGTCGGACTGCAGTTAATGTGATTGGTAACTCTTTGGCAACGGTTGTCATTGGGAAATCAGAACATGAATTTGATGAAGAAAAATCGGCTGCTTATCTGGCAGAAGTAAAAGCGAAAGCATAAATAAAACGGGTTCCTCGACGTGATGTCGAAGGACCCGTTTTTTGGAAGGTGCTGCTCACGGACAAGCTACCTTATTCTTTATGCATGTCGTTCATTTTTTCTGAGGCCTTATCTTTCATTTCCTCAGTCTTTTCTTTCATCTTACCCTTTTCTTTTTGGAGCTTGCCCTTGAGTTCGGTACTTTGATCACCGGTTGCTTTTCCAGCTTGTTCCTTCACTGATCCAACCAGTTTATCCTTCTTAGCGTCTAGTTCTTTTGCCATATTGGAATCATCTCCTTTTCGTTGGGTTAAGTTTAGTGTAAAGGGGATACCGTGTTTGACGCAAAATAGATGCTCACGAAGAAAGCCAAATAAAAAAGGAGGCGCTCGATGTGCGTCCTCCTTTGCGGCGTCGTTAAAACCTGCAATGGTCTCATTTCAAGAGTTGATTCCCATCAGCCTATGAATGAGTTTTGCCTTTTGGTGGTGATAAGCGACGTTATAGTAAAAATTTGAAATGATTCACTGACTAATTCTCCAGGCTATCGAGTGATGCAAATCATTCAAACCAAGCCCTCCGAAGGTTCCCCAAACGGAAAGTGCCGTGAAACGATTCTGTACGATCACGTCAATGATCTTTAGCGCAGAATGACACTGAGATTGGTAAGCGTGATTTACTCAAATAACCAGAATAGAGACTTGCGTGAGATTGCTAACGATAGATGGATGGCTTTCGCTTAAAGATGGACTATAACGCCCATCACGAAAGAATACAGCAGGGATCCACGCAAAACTCAATCAGTAAATCCAGCTTGATTACTGATGTAATCCGGGAAAGTCGGACCAAGCCAATTTAATTCAGGCCACCAAACTAAGAGAGGCGTTGATAGCCAACTTTCCCTTCAGCTGTTTATAATTAGACGATCCAGGGTCTTGTAATTCAGTTGTCATATCAATCACCTCCTAAAATGTTGGGGCCATTCGGCAAGTAAAAAGGCATCCAGCCCAAGATCGGCCGGATGCCATTGAATTTTCAATGCACCTTGATAAGGCTACCGGAATGGGTAGTCTTATTGCCAATCGTTGAGTTTTAGCACTATATGGCGTAGTTAGTGTTAGTAACAGCTACGTTAGTCCAAGCCTTATTTTAACTAGGACGGCTGACTCATTGGCGTTTTTCGACGTTTCTGAGCAGTAGCATTTTCCATATAGGAGCCTCACCTAACGGCTTTCTATATACATTTGTTAGTATATACCATTTTAGCTTAAAATACAATGTAATGCTCAAGATAAGTCTTGAGTCTATCTCGTTTAACAAACGAGATGAAACAGCCTATAATGGGAACCGGAAAGAGCGGTTGATTATTGCTAGTTACGGTTGTCAATTTAGGAGGTACGATCCATTATGGAACGAGATCAAACAGTTACGTTGCAGCAACTTAGCGATTCAGCCAAGCAAAATACCGTCGCCATATTCGCCAAATTTTACATAAGGGAATTTCAGCATGCTAATTTAGAAATTCTTTCGTCTTACCCAGTCGATGCAGAGATTGGTGAGCTGAACCATTTCTTGGCTATGAATAGTAGCTTTCATCCTAATCAGCTTTTTGAGCTGTTGGTTCAGGACTATCATGCATACCTGTATCGCGTTTTAATGTCACTTGAGCTTCGTTTTCGAGCAAACGGAACGCCGTCTTTTGGTGATTGGACCAATTGGTATGAGCAAAAATATGAAGCTGTAATGGTGGAAGAATAGCTGGAAGAACTAGTGCAGGGATGCGCTAGTTTTTTATTGGGTCATATTAATACACCTCCATCGTAATAATGGCTATACTAAGATAGGAGGTGTTGAGAGATGAAAGTATTTGTTATTGGTGCACACGGAAACGTTGGCCGTTTGGTCGTTTCCCAATTAAAAATGGCTGGTCATGAAGTGACTGCCGGAATTAGAAATCCTGAACAAAAGAGTGATTTTGAAGAGGATGGCATTAAAACGGCTAACGTCGATTTACTGGGGAAGCCAGAATCGTTGGCGGTTAGCTTAGATGAATTTGATGCCGTTGTCTTCACGGCTGGATCAGGTGGCAAAACGGGTGATGATATGACATTGCTCATTGATTTGGACGGTGCCGTTAAGAGTATGCAAGCAGCTGAAATTGCTGGTGTTAAGCGTTACGTAATGGTCAGTGCGATGTTTGCTGAAGATCGTAATCGTTGGTCTGAAACCATCAAACCCTACTACGTTGCCAAATTCTATGCAGATGAATGGTTGCGCTACAGAACGAACCTGGATTACACCATCTTAGAACCCGGCGCTTTGACGTTTGATGAGGGTACCGGCAAAATTAACACGGATGGTATTGAAGGTGGCGCTATCGCTAGAGAAGACGTTGCTAGCGCAGTGGTCGCTAGTTTGGCGCTACCAAACACAATTAAGAAGACCATTCCAATGGTCAATGGCACTACCGGCATTAAGGACGCATTGTCAGCATTTTAATTTGAATACACTCAGTTAGGGAGGTCGGCAAAAATGGCAAAAGAAATTCATTTAGATCCAGAGAAAGTGAAACTGCTTGAACACCATTTGGATGAATGGTCGAAATGGCGGCAACAGGTTGATCCGGATACAGCTGATACCGATTGGGATAATTTCATTTTAAAGAGTCAGCAAAAGGCGAAAAGTGAGCAACTGCAAATGGATCGCCAAATTGCTGAATGGCAACAGCTGCACGACCTGCAAGAGGAACTTAAGAGTCGAATTGTGGGTGAGGCCCACGGTGGCCAAACGATGCAATAAAACATAAAAAACCGACTACCCATCTGGATAGTCGGTTTTTTCATTGCTTATCAAATTTCTATTGTTCTTCGTACCATGGGTAATGGAAGTTACCTTCACGGTCAGTCCGTTCGTAAGTGTGAGCACCGAAGTAGTCACGTTGGGCTTGAAGTAAGTTGGCTGGCAATACTTCTGCACGATATGAATCGTAGTAAGTAATCGCAGCACTGAATCCGGGAACGGGAACACCGGCCTTAACGGCAAGTGCCACAACGTCACGTACAGATTCTTGGTACTTAGCAGCGATGTCCTTGAAGTAATCGTCAAGCAACAAGTTAGTTAAATCAGGCTTCTTGTCGAAGGCATCCGTGATGTTTTGTAAGAAACGAGCACGAATGATACAGCCGGCACGCCAGATTTGGGCTAATTCGCCAAACTTAAGGTCCCACTTGTATGTTTCAGAAGCAACTCGAAGTTGTTCGAAACCTTGAGCGTAACTCATGATCTTACTGAAGAAGAGCGCTTGACGGATTTTTTCAACGAGTTCTTTCTTATCGCCTAATTCAACGTCGCCCTTAGGACCTGCAAGGGTCTTTGAAGCTTCAACCCGTTCGTTCTTCATCATTGAGATGTAACGCGCGTAAACGGCTTCAGTGATGACTGATTGAGGGACTTGGATGTTCAAAGCGTCTTCTGAACTCCACTTACCAGTACCCTTGTTGTTCCCACGATCAAGAATCATGTCAACGATAGGCTTAGACTTGTCTGAGCCGAGGTCGTCCTTACGAGTCAAAATGTCAGCGGTGATTTCGATTAAGTAGCTATCGAGTTCGCCTTCATTCCATTCTTTGAAAATGTCAGCCATTTCATCAACTGAAAGACCGGCAACGTTACGCATGATGTTGTAACTTTCGTCGATTAACTCTTCATCACCGTATTCGATACCGTTATGAACCATCTTAACGTAGTGGCCGGCACCGTTTGGTCCAATATAAGTTACACAATCTTTGCCATCTTGAGGGGCCTTAGCCGAAATCTGTTCAAGGATTGGGGCAACGAGGTCATAAGCGGCTTTTTGGCCACCTGGCATCAATGAAGGGCCTTGGAGGGCACCTAATTCACCACCGGAAACACCCATTCCGATGAAGTTGATTCCAGATTCGTCCAAACGAGCGTTACGAGCCATTGTATCGTGGAAGTTAGTGTTACCACCATCGATCAGAATGTCACCTTTATCCAATAATGGTAGAAGTTCATCGATTACTGCATCCGTTGGCTTACCAGCCTTAACCATCAGCAAGATTCGACGAGGTTTTTCAAGTGAGTTAACAAATTCTTCAATGGTGTGACTTGGGATCAATTTCTTTTCGCTGTGATCCTGCATAACTTTGTCTGTCTTTTCGGCAGAACGGTTGTAAATACCGACAGTGAAGCCGCGGCTTTCAATGTTAAGGGCTAAGTTTTTGCCCATAACGGCCATTCCGACAACACCGATGTTTGCTAATTTTTCAGCCATCATTACCATCCTTTTAAATCGAATATTTTTGGTACTTAACTAGTTTAGCACTGCCTTATGAAAAAATGAACCGTTTACACCAAAATTGTAATAAATTGAGCAAACTTTTGTAATTTGTTTCACGAACGAGTTGATAACATGAATTAAACAGCATTTTACAATCGTGCATATTCGAACAAGGTGACTGTAAATTAACTTCATTTAAATGAACAAAAAAACCGTCATTCCAGTTTGGAATGACGGCTCTTAGTTCGATTATTTGTTTAATTTGTATACCCAACTGCGGTGATCGCGTTCAATCAACTCATCTGCAGCGGCTGGTCCCATTGAACCAGGCGTGTAGTTAGGGAAGTTAGGTGCTTGTAAGTCCCAGACGTGGCGAATTTGATCAACAAACTTCCATGCGTATGAAACTTCTTGCCAACTTGAGAAGTTGGTACCGTCGCCCTTCAAAGCATCGTGGATAAGACGTTCGTATGGTTCTGGCGTCTTCTTTGAATCTTCAGGATCCACGAGGTACTTCATAGTTACGGGTTCAGTTTGGAAACCTTGTTCGTTGTTCTTAGCATTGATCTTAAGGGCGAATCCGGCCTTAGGTTCAATGTAAAGCGTCAAGATGTTGGTGTCCAATGGTGCGGTGTTGGTGCTACCAGGGAAGGCAAAGATATCAACCAATGGCTTCTTGAAGACAACGTCCACACGAGTGAACTTGTCAGCAAGGACTTTACCAGTACGAATGTAGAATGGTGTACCTGACCAACGGTAGTTATCAAACATTAACTTACCAGCAACGAATGTTTCAGTGGTTGAATCGGCTGGTACATTGTCTTCTTCACGGTAAGGCTTTACCTTGTTGCCAGCGCCGTATTGGCCACGAACAAAGTTAGTTGCAGCTTCCGCAACGTTGTAAACGCGAAGGCTACGAAGCGCCTTAACTTTTTCAGCACGGATATCGCTATCAGTGAAGGCAACCGGTTGCTCCATTGCCAATAAACTAACAATTTGCATAATGTGGTTTTGAACCATATCACGTAAAGCACCAGATTTATCGTAGTAAGAAGCACGTTCTTCAACGCCCAAGCTTTCTGAAAGCGTCACTTGGATGTTGTCAATGTAACGGTTGTTCCAGAGTGATTCGATGATTGTGTTACCAAAACGTAATGCTTCGATGTTTTGAATCATTTCCTTACCAAGGTAGTGGTCAATTCGGAAGATTTCTTCTTCTTTGAATGACTTAGCAAGTGATTCGTTTAATTCTTTGGCAGATTCGAAATCGCGACCGAATGGCTTTTCGATAACTAGACGGCTAAATCCGTTGTCGTTAACAATGCCTTCAGTACGAAGATAACCGGCAACTGTTCCAAAGAAGTTTGGTGCCATTGATAGGTAGAAGATTTGGTTGCCACTGAGCTTGTACTTCTTGTCGAGCTCTTCAGCGCGGGCCTTTAAAACGGAGTAGTGGGCTTGATCAGTTACATCATGGGCCTCATAATAGAAGTGAGAAATGAACTTTTCAGCTTCTTTGCTATCTGAACCAATTGATTTGCGAACTTTTTCGCGGAACTTTTCGTCAGTGAGCTTGTCACGGGCAGTTCCAATCACTGCGAATTTTTCTTGTAGTGTACCCTTACGGTACAAGTTGAACATTGAAGGGTAAAGTTTACGATATGCAAGGTCTCCGGTACCCCCGAAGAAAATAAATAAAGCCGATCTTTCAGTAGCCAAGAACGTTCACTCCTTTAGTTTGTGATTAAAATTATCGTTGATTTATTAAGCTTTGTACCAGCTTATTATAATACATTTGTGAGTAATGAACAGTGATTTGACGAAAGTTTTCCTAGCTCACAAATGCGATTTTTAAAATAACGTTTACAAACGTTTATGAAAGTTGCTTTCATAATTTTGGACAAATTTGAAAGGTAAATCGTGAAAATGATTTTCACAAAGGAAATTTTCGATTTTTATAAAAAAGACGTAAGAGTTGAAAAAGCGGTGGGTTTTCAATGAAAAGGGGATTATACTAGCTTTCGAACTAAAAAAGCAAAGGAGATTCACATGAAAAATACCAAGTTAATTGCAATTATCTTTTTTGCGGTAGCCGCCATCATCGGTATTTCCGCAACCGTTAATGCATCCGCAGCCTCAACCCCCAGTCTCAGCGTCAACGCCACTTATGCCGGAGCTAAGACTGTGACGGGTAAGGCAACAAAGGGTGTCACAATTACTGTTCGTAACGCCAAAAAACAAACGTTAGCTCGCTCAACTGCTTCAAAAACAACAGGTAAGTACACGGTTAAACTGAATAAGGCATTGACTAAGAATGCTAAAATTTACGTTTATGCGCGCGCCAATGGAGCTGCAAACTACTTCTACCGAATTATTACGGTTCAAGCTGCCAGTGCAAAGTCCGCTACCACAACGGCAAAAACTAGCAGTACGACAACAAAGACAACAACTAGTTCAACTAAATCTGTTACACCTGACACACCAAACGGCACATGGAAGTCTAACAAGGTCAATGGCTACCAATTAAAGTATGTGTTTAGCCAAAAGACTGGTTTTAATGCTTATGTATTGAAGTCAGGCAAGACAACAGCCGTGACCACAGGTGCAACGTACAAGGTAACCCAAACCGCTACGAACCTTTGGAAGATCACAACCAAGACTCATAACGGTGATAAGGGAACATTCTACATGAGCTTTAAGTCTAACAAGAAATTTACATTAGTGAACAGCAAAAACCAAGCAGTGAAGACTAGCATTGGTAACGCACCAAAAGCTGTTTACACCTTTACAAGATAATTAATAAGAGGGCGGCCCGTTTACTTTACGGCCGCTTTTTATTGTGCCTATAATTATCAGCAAAGAAAGCGAGGTATCGACAATCATGACAAACACAATGAAGGCGGTTGGCTTTTACGAGGGGTTACTTATCGATGACCCCAAAGTCTTTGAGAATGTGACAGTTTCAAAGCCTGAGCCCACTGACCACGATTTATTGGTGAAAGTACTGGCCGTTTCGGTGAATCCGGTAGATACCAAAACTCGGGTAGCAACGCCAAAACAAATTGACGCCAAAATTCTCGGCTTTGATGCCGTGGGTGAAGTAGTGGCAACGGGTTCAGAGGCAACGCATTTCAAAATCGGCAATCGTGTTTACTACGCTGGCTCAATCATCCGTAGTGGTAGCAATGCAGAATTCCAATTGATTGATGAGCGTCTGGTTGCCCTCGCACCACAAAAGTTATCAGTTGCTGAAGCTGCAGCAATGCCACTTGTTAGCCTGACAGCGTACGAATTACTGTTTGAAAAAATGGGCTACCAGTTCGGTGAAAACGCGAACCAGGGTAAGTCGATTCTCATTATTAACGGTGCTGGCGGAGTCGGTTCAATCGCCACCCAATTAGCTAAATGGAGCGGCTTGACGGTGATTGCCACGAGTAGTCCTAAGAAGTTCGATTGGCTGAAACAAAACGGCGTTGACTACCCGATTGATTATCACGAGGACTTGCAACAGGCTGTTACTAATTTGAACTTGGGCTTGTTATCGGGTGTAGCCGTTCTGCACACACCGCAGCCCTATTTAAAAGCGGCTAGCGAGTTAGTTGCACCGTTTGGTCATGTGGCAACGATTGTTGGGACAAAAGTGGACGTACCATTTGAACTGTTGAAGGACAAGGCTGCCAGTTTCGACTGGGAGTTCATGTTTGCAAAGAGTAAGTATCACTACGATGAAGCTACGCAGGGAGCAGCATTAACGGCAATGGCTGATCTGTTCGATGCCGGGAAACTTCACTCAACGCTGACTGAAACTATTTCGGACGGTATCAATGCGACCACGATGACGGCCGCTCATCGTCAAGTTGAGTCCGGTCATATGATGGGTAAGCTAGTGGTGGAAGGCCCGTTTAACGGCTAATATTGCATGAATGAAACGGTTTAAAACTAGCGCAGGGATGCGCTAGTTTTTTTAATTGAATTACGGTGTTCAGGTATGAAAACCCCTGGTGCTTGTGACATAATGGTAAAAGGAATGGATCGGAGGAAGTCAGCATGCTTAAACCCAAAACTGAAATTGGACTGCCCGCAGTCTTTCTATCAACTTTACTATTGAATGCGGGCGCTTCTTTCCTGTGGCCACTCGTGACTGTTTATATGCACAATTACTTAGGAAAAACATTGACGTTGGCGGGGACCACGCTCTTTGTGATGTCAATGTTCATGATTCTCGGTAACTATGTCGGGGGCTATTTATTCGATCGTTGGTCTCCCTATAAAACGGCAATTGGGAGTGTCATTGTGTCATTGGCAGCAATGATTCTACTGATTTTCTTCCATAATTGGCCGATGTTTGGCATTTTGCTGGCCGTGGTCGGATTTGGTGACGGTGCTAGTATGACCGTGGGAAATTCCTACGCGGCTTCTGTGAAAAGTAAGAGTACTCGGTCGGTCTTCAACATCCTCTACATTGGGATTAACTTAGGAGTTGTGATTGGGACCCTGCTAGTCGGCTACTTGATGCATTTTGGGATTACGGTTGTTTTGACTGTCACGTCGCTTTTCTATGTCGTTTTACTAATTATTACGGCAATTGAATTCCCCGTGCATTTACGCGCCAGTTCGAAATCGACCCCACATGGTGAAGTGGCAGCCAAGTTCAGCAATTTAAGCATTGTGTTGCTCATTTGCTTCCTGGTTTTCAGTCTTTACCTTAGTTATGCACTTTGGGAAAGTGTGCTCTCCGTCCACATGACGAGTTTGAATATTTCGTTTGAAAAGTACAGCTTACTTTGGACACTGAACGGGTTGATGATTGTGGTCTTACAACCAATCGCAAACCGAATCGGTGCCAACTACAAAATGAGTTCCCAAATTTATGTCGGCGTCACCATTTTTGCCGCATCTTTCTTCTTGTTAATTTTTGCGAACCAATATCTCGTATTTATTATCACGATGGCCATTTTGACTATTGGAGAAATGATTGGTTTTCCAGGGATCCCGGCTTGGATTGATTCGTTGTCTGACGAGAGTCAAAAGGGGAAGTACCAGGGGATGTTTAACGTCGCACTGTCACTAGGCCGGGCGGTTGGCCCGTTATTTGGTGGGATGATGATTGATTTATTTAGTTATCAAACGCTTTTCCTATCAGTAACCGCATTGATGTTGGGTGCCATGCTGGTCGTTATTTTCCGTTATCGAACTCATACAAAAAGGAGCCTGTAAGTACGGGCTCCTGGTGTTTTGATTGAAGTTAATTAATTTCTTTAAAATCGGCCATGAAACCTTGGGCTTCAATAACCGACTTTAATTCGGCTCGTAATCGAGGATCGCGGGAGAGTTCTTTCACGATATGATGAGAGAAGTTTTCGTCCCGAGTGTTAGAATCTCGATAGTGATAGTAGTCTTGCAGAACAATATCGTAATCAGCCATCTGGGTCTCGAAGTCTGCCGGCAGAGCGTACTGACCGTCAAAATGCATCAGTGCTTCTGGTAGTCGCGGCTTGAGTGATGGGGTTGCCGCTGGGTGCCCCAGGGCAATTCCTAAGATTGGGAAGGTGAGCTGAGGGAGCTTGAACGTGTCAATCACGCGTTTCGAATCGTTTAGGATACTCCCCATAATGGTGCCACCAAGGCCCATACTTTCAGCGGCGACCATGATGCTTTCGGTTGCGATGGCTGCGTCCATTACACCGGCTAAAAATTTGTCGGTCGTTCCTAAAACATCTGGCTTGGCACCAGCTTGGTCGGCTAGCTGCAGGTTCCGGTATTGATCAACGACCATTAAAAAGAAATGGCCACTGTTTTCCAGCCAATGATGTCCGGAAATTTCCCCAAGAATTTGCTTTTGTTTGGCGTCAGTTACGCTTATAATTGAGTATTGCTGAGAGAATGTGCTAGTTGAAGCATGTTGTGCAGCTGACACTAATGAGTTGATTTCGGCTTCGGTTAGCTTTTCGTTCGTAAAAGAACGGATACTTTTATGGTTAGTTAATTGGTTCATTGTGAAATTGGTCACGTTAAGACTCCTTGCTATTTTTGGATCATTAAAGCGCGTCGACTTCTTTTGCTCGTGACACCAAAGCGTTGTAGATGCGAGGCTCGTCGCGAGGAACGCCTCGTAGTTCGTAGTCAGCAATGAATGGGGCCTCATAGTCGCGGCCGTAACGCTTAGCGGTCAAACAGTATTGATCGTTGAAGTTTCGGTTACCACTACCGACAACGCCGATGAGATAATTGCGATTTTTATTATAAGCGATATATTCACCCATGACGTTCGTCATTAATTCCTTGACCCCGTTATCAATGCCGTTACCGCCATCTAGATAGGTTGGAACGAAGCAGAAGTAGTCTGCGTTTTCATCTTGAAAATCAGTTTGTTCGGAAATTTCCGTCGCTTCAATTAGTGGTTGATCGGCGTTTTCCGCGTGTTGTTTTTCCGCATATTCAGTTAGGTGAGTCACGAAGTTTCTGGTATTTCCTTCAATTGAGATGAACAGAATTCTGATTGGTTTCACGAGAGACCCTCCACTTAATGATTAATCCAGTAATTGGTATTTAATGCGTCATACATAACTATCATTTTACACTTTTCATGACTCAACTTCAGGTTAAGATTAGAGAAAAACTAAATTGGAGGTTTAAGTGATGGCCGAAAAGGTTGATTTAAGAACGAGAAGAACAAAAACTCAGATTGAAAAGGCTTTTTTTGAACTTTTGAAGAATAAAGGCTTTAAAGCACTGACGATTCAAGATATTAGTAAACTTGCAGGGGTGGGACGTTCAACGTTCTATAGTCACTACTACGACAAGTATGATTTGCTTAATAAACTTGTTGCCCGTTATACTTCAGAATTCGAGGAAGTGGTTCGGAACCGTTTCAACATTCAAGATGCTAAAGCGGGGTCTGAAACCATCAAAGTACTCTTGATGGTCCTTCGGCAGTACCATGAAAACCTGCTATTGTTGCTTGATGTGCACACGGAAGAGGCCGACCTTAGCCATAGTTTTCAACAAGTTTTGAAGGCTACCGTTAAGGAATATTTGACGGAGGCGCAAAAAACAAAGGCTATCAGCCTGCCAATTGACTACTTAGCTGAGATGTACGCCATGAACGTCATGATTTTTCTGATGTGGCAATTACAGCATGGCCGTGATGATAAGGTGATTCGTTTTGGAGACCGCCTGCAAGAAATTGTTTTAAATCCAGAATTACTAGATCAAATTACAACGGGAAAAGCGTAAAAAAATAACGGCCATTGGCCGTTATTTTTTTAGTTTTCAGTTTCTAATTCTTCTCGTTCATCTTGAGGTCTCGACTTGTGCGCCGTAACCTCGAACCAATTGATAAAGGAGTTTTCGTAATCAAGCACTTTAAAATCAAAGTTGGAAATCTGGATGACGTCACCCTTCTTTAAGTTTGGTTCTTGATCGATAATGAATCCGGCAATGGTGACGTTGTCCGCATCTTCGAATTCTTTAAGGTCAGTCTGGAAGTAACGCTCAAAGTCGTAGGTGGTCATCTTACCGTTAACTTGGTAAGTGCCGTTGGGTTGCTTGAAAATTTCATCAATAGAAGAATCATCGATTTCATCACGGACGGTTCCGAAAAGTTCTTCGTAGATGTCTTTATCAGTAATGATTCCGGATGTCCCACCGTACTCGTCAACGACGACTACGATTGGGGTCCGCTTTTTAATCATTTGTTGAAGTACTGAAGCAATTGGCGTTGTTTCGGGAGTTGTTGAAATGTCTCGCAGCAAGCGGTCCACGTGAATGGTGGCATCAACTTGGGACTGACGAATCAAATCGTAGTTGTAAACGTAGCCGAGAATCTTATCTTTATCATTGTCCGCAACCACGGGGAGGCGACTAAACTTCTCCTGTAGATAGACGTTGATGGCCTCCTTTACATCCGCCGTGATATCGACAACAACTAGTGCAGTTCGGTCAATCATGATGTCCTTGGCAACTTTATCGTTGAGTTCAAATGCCCGTTGCATGTAAACCAGGTCATTTTGCTCTAATTCACCGCTTTCAACGGCGTTTTTAGATAAACTTAAAATTTCAGATTGGGAGAAGACCTCATCGCTTTCTTTAGCGACAGGCATACCCATCATTCGAACCACACCATTTGCGGATTTATTCAGTAACCAAACAAATGGGTAGAACAAAATATGGAAGTAATGCAGTGGTGTTGTCACAACCCTCAATACTTTCATCGGCATATCGATGGCGATGTTTTTAGGTACGATTTCGGTAAAGACAACCTCAAGGTAGGTCAAAATCAAGATACCAGCAACCGCGCTAATTCCGTGAATGGCCGCACCACCAGGGTTTAGGTGGGTGATGTTCAATACATCAACTAGAATAGCCACCACCGTGGATTCCCCTAACCAACCCATGATAATACCGGCAACGGAAACGCCGACTTGAGTGGTAGAAAGGTATTCGTTTAAGTTGGTAATCATTTTTAAAGAACGGTTGAGTCGCATGGATGGTTTATCGAGCTTATCCATCTCGTCTTTGAGAGCACTTGGCCGCGTCTGGACCAAGGCGAATTCACACGCCACAAAGAAGGCGGCGAACAAGAAGGTGATTATAAGAATAATTAAATTAATAACTATCTGACCACTATCCAAAAAAATCATTCCTCATTTCCTACAAAATCATGTCTGAAGCCTAACCTTCATTATACAGCTGATACGGTAATAATTTAAGAATTTTAACACAATCGACGGAAATATTATACTGAGATTCGAAACATTTAACATCTGGGTCTTTTGGTGGTACGGTGAAGATAATGTTAGAAGACTAAGGAGATCTTAAACATGGCAACAAAAGAAGCGAAGAAAACAGAGAAAAAGACAGTGACGTTTGATTATGATGAGGCAGATATTAAGAAGGCTGCCGATTTAATTAATCAGAATGGCTTTATCACTAAGTTGGATTTTCCAAAGATGGAGAATCCAGATTGGTCTTTTGGCTTCGAGAAGAAGATTGATGATTATTTGTTGGATCAACCAGGAAGTCACTATATGTACTTTGAGAAGTTTGACTTCTTGGGTGGGACGATTGAAAATATTATTTTTGATATGGATAAGGTTAAGACCCGCATGGATGCTTTGCACACATTGGGCGACACGTTGGGATTAACGGTATTTTAAAAAACTAACAGACGAGAAGCACAGGATTTTATTCCTGTGCTTCTTTTTTTAGCTGAATTTGAAATTGCTGGCCGTTGACCTCGAACTCGTTTGATAGGAGGCTATCCTTTTCAAACGAAACGATGATTTGCTGGTAAACTTCATCGTCCTGATCGAGTAGGTCGAGACGGACGCCATATTGTGTTTGATAAAATGGGCTTTTGGCCACATCGTATTTGAAACTGGTTCCGTCACGGTAACGGAACGTGATGACTTGGTCCAAAATGAGTGGTAGTTCAACGATAAGCGCCAAACTGGATAACCTCCTTTCCGCTTGATAATCTTAATTATAGCAGGTTATGGAATGAAAAAATTAGTACTCTCTAACTTAGAGTGCTAATTTCTTGAAATTCAGCCTGAAGGTGACTATTATGGATGTGTAAAAAAGGAAAGGGGTTCTTATCTATGGCAAATAGTTTAATGAACAGAGGTTTTGGAATGTTTGATCCATCAGACTTCTTTGGTGATTTTGGGCGTTCGTTCATGAAGGACACCCAGATGAAAACGGATGTCCGTGAGACCGACAACAGCTACGAAGTTAGTTCCGAGTTGCCAGGCTTCAAGAAGGAAGACATTCATCTTGATTACCGCGACAACACGTTGCGTATCAGTGCCAAGCACGATTTGAACAAGGAAGAAAAGGATAAGGAAGGGCAATTACTACGTCAAGAGCGCTCTACCAGTAACGTTGTTCGTTCCTTCTACTTACCTGATGTCGAAAAAGATAAGGTGACGGCTAAGTATGATGGTGGGGTTCTCAGTGTTTCCTTGCCAAAGCTGAATGGAACCAGTCAAGAAAATCATCAAATTGATATTCAGTAAATTGGATCAATGAAAAACGGAGCTTCCGGTGAGGGGGATATACTCCTCTTTGGGTAGACAAGCAAATAATCAAAGCTTGCCTACCTAAGGAGGAGTTTTTCTATGGGCAGAAAAGGTTCTCGCTATACGATTA
>NZ_BBJM01000029.1 GCF_000740055.1 Secundilactobacillus oryzae JCM 18671
TTAAATATTGTGTCACAATAGAAATTCGTAACTCTAAATTAAATTTAGTCATAATAAAACCCCCGAGATTGTTGTCCAATCTCGGGGGTTCACTTCAACTTGATCATAAAAAGATACACATTTTTTGCTTTTATAAACGCCTTAACAGCGCGATTTTTAGCCCACTACTTTTTACGTTCCAACACCGTTACGCTCTCGACATGTGTCGTCTGTGGAAATTGATCAACTGGTTGAATGGGTTGTTTAACCGTATAGCCTTGTTCAGCAAATAGTTCGATATCGCGGACTAAAGTTGCTGGGTTACAACTAACGTAAACCACTTTCTTAGGTTGCATCTTTGCGGCACTTTCAATCAGTGAGTTAGTCAGTCCCTTACGTGGTGGATCAACCACAATCACGTCGGGTTCTAGACCAGCCTCTTGCCATTCGCCCATCTTTTCTTCGGCTTTACCAACTTCAAAATGAACGTTATTGATGTGGTTCTTTTGAGCGTTAACCTTGGCATCTTCAATTGCGTCCGCCACGATTTCAACGCCATAAACTGATTTAGCATGTTCTGCCATTGCCAAGGAAATCGTTCCGATACCACAGTAAGCATCAATCACGGTTTCCTTGCCACTTAAACCAACCTGTTCAATCGCAAGCTTGTAAAGCTTTTCCGTTTGCACGGGGTTTACCTGGTAGAACGAATTAGGTGAAATAACAAAAGTTAAGCCAAGCAAATCATCACTGATGGTTTCCTTACCAAATAAAACCTTGTTGATCTTACCCATAATAACGTTAGTTTTCGCTTGGTTAATGTTTTGAACGATACTGGTAACTTCTGGCAGCTGTGCCGTAATTTCTTTAACGAGCTCATCAGCCATTGGTAACTTTTGAGTCCGTGTCACAAAGCCAATCATCATCTCGTTTGAATAATGGCCACGACGAACCATGATGTTCCGAACAACACCAGTATGGTTGATTTCGTTAAATGGTTCAATATGATACTTCCGCATTAAATCGCGAACCACCACAATGGCCTCATCAATCTTAGGATCTTGAATATAATAATCTTCAATCGGTACGAGTTCATGTGAATGCTGACGATAAAAACCAGTTTGTAACTGACCTTTAACCATTCGAACTGGCACTTGGGCCTTGTTTCGGTAATGAGTTGGATTGTCCATCCCAATTGTTGGTAACACATCAATATTCAAACTAGTTTTGTTTAATAAGTTTTGAATCTGATCATGTTTAAATTTAAGTTGCGCTTCGTAAGATAGGTGCTGTAATGGTGCAATACCCGTCTGAGTAAGCTTCTGATCGCCGGTTTTAACCCGATCCTTGGATTCTGTTAACCACTTTTCAACCCGACCAAAACTGAAGCTCTTTTGAACCTTCGTAATTTTGACAATCACTTGTTCACCAGGTAAGGCTTCGGCAATGAAGATTGGAAAATCTTCTACCTTAGCAACCCCCATTCCTTGGTAAGTCAGGTCTTCAATGGTAACTTCAACTGTTTCATTTTTTGTAACTGGTGCTTGTATTTTCATATTTTCTCCGTTCATTAGTAACTAAAAAAGATTTTGCTGTACTTGTGACATAATACAGCAAAATCCTTTAAATTCAAAGTAAGCAATGCGATTCAAATTAATCCTTAGTTGCTTCGTCGCTGACTGCTTCTGGTAAATCCTGAACCTCTTTAACGAATTTTTGTTCCGCTTCAAGCAGGTCAGGTTGTTCCGTCGTCAGTAAACTATTTGGCATATCGTCAACATTAGCATACATTTCGATGTGACGTGGCAAGTTGATGAAGGTCATTGGGGCATCACCGCCATACTCACCATCGAGATTAATCATCATTTTTGAGTTTACTGGTTTAGCAACCAACTTGTTCGTCTTCCGATAAATAATCCGTGGATCATCCACATGCTTACCACCAGTTAAGACGAGCACCATCAAATGCAAAATCTCGGCTAAATTACTGGTCTTCACGATAATCATCGTGAATTTACCATCATCCAGTGAAGCATCCGGCACGATTTGTTCGAAGCCCCCGATGGAATTCGTTAGCGCCAATAGGAACATTGAGGCCGTTCCCTTATATTCGCCACCATCATACTTTAAATCCATTTCAATCGGCTTAATTCGAGGCAACATTTCCGCACCCTTCGCTAGGTAAGCCAAGTATCCAAAAATGGATTTCAGGTTAGATGGGACGTCATAAGTTAATTCCGTCAATAATCCCCCACCGGCGATATTAATAAAATAACTCTCACCGGCTTGACCGATATCCATCTTGAAAGTCTGATTTTTCAAAACAATCTTAGCGGCTTCAACTGGGCTTTCACGCGGAATATGCAGTGCTCGGGCATAGTCATTTGTGGTCCCTGCAGGAATAATCGCCATTTTAGGCCGCTTCTTTAATCCCGCTAAGCCATTGACAACCTCATTAATGGTGCCATCCCCGCCAGCTGCAACAATTAAATCAAAGCCATCTCGTGCAGCCCGATTTGCTTCATCGCGTGCCGAATTAGGCTTTGGCGTCGTCGCGTATGCACTCGTTTCAAATCCGGCCTGTTCAAAAATACCAAGAATATCAACAAGATCATTTTTTAACGCTTCTCTCCCTGAGGTTGGATTATAAATAATTCTTGCCCGTTTACGCATAGTTTGCCTCCAACGATCCTAGCCCTTCAAGGATGCCATCAATAACTTGTTGACCACCTGTGGGTTAGCTTTTCCGTGTGTTTGTTTCATAATTTGACCGACAAGGAAACCGACTGCACGGTCCTTACCGTTATTAAAGTCTTCAATTGATTGTGGATTGTCAGCCAATACTGAATCAATGATTGGTTGAAGTTGAGCAGGATCAGAAAGTTGAACCAAACCGTTTTCTTCAACAAACTTCTTAGGATCCTGACCTTCTGTGACACCCTTAAAGACCTTCTTGGCCATCTTAGATGAGATGGTACCGTCAGTAATTAAGTTAATCATTCCTGCCAAATTAGCGGGTGTGAGCTTAGTGTCCTGCAAATCAACGTGGTTATCATTCAAGAATGCATTAACATCACCTTGAAGGTAATTGGCAGCCATCTTAGCATCAGCACCATCGGCAACTGTTGCTTCGAAGAAGTCAGACATTTCCTTGGTTTGTGTCAAGACCATCGCATCGTAGTCTGTAATTCCTAATTCATTTACATAACGATCACGACGTTTACCTGGCATTTCAGGCATAGCGGCTTCGACCTTTTGAATCCAGTCATCAGAAATTTCCAATGCTGGTAAGTCAGGTTCTGGGAAGTAACGATAATCATCAGAGCCTTCCTTAACCCGCATTAGAATAGTTTGACCAGAGTTCTCATCATAACGACGAGTTTCTTGTTGAATGGTCCCACCAGACATTAAGACGCGTTGTTGACGTTGTTCTTCAAACGCAAGACCCTTACGAACATAGTTGAAAGAGTTCAAGTTCTTAAGCTCAGTCTTCGTTCCGTATTCCTTTTGTCCGATTGGACGTACAGAAATGTTAACGTCGACACGCATTGAACCTTCTTCCATCTTAACGTCTGATACGCCGGTAAATTGGATTCGTTGGCGTAAAGCTTCCAAATAAGCATAAGCTTCATCTGGTGACGCAATATCAGGCTTCGACACGATTTCAATCAGTGGTGTACCTTGACGGTTTAAATCAACGAAAGAAGCCCCATGTTCATGGGTATTCTTTCCGGCATCTTCTTCAATGTGCATTTCAGCAATACCGATTTTCTTCTTTTCGCCGTCTACTTCAATTTCAATCCAGCCATCATGTGCAATTGGCTTTTCGGCCTGTGTAATTTGGTAAGCCTTTGGATTATCAGGATAGAAGTAGTTCTTACGATCGAAATGGTTATGCTTTTCAATCTCAGCGTGGAGTGCCAGAGCCGCCGTAATGCCTGATTCCACAACGCCCTTATTGGTCGTTGGAAGGACACCTGGATAACCCCAGTCAATCACGTTCGTGTTAGCGTTGGGTTGATTCCCGAACGCAACGGGTGAAGGACTGAAAATTTTAGAGTTCGTTTTTAATTCAACGTGGACTTCAAGTCCAATGGTTGTTTCAAAGTTCATTAAGCTTGTCCTCCTAACTCAGGTGTTTGCTTGTGAAATTCAGTGTTTTGTTCGAAAACGTAACCCGCTTTATAGATAGTTGCTTCATCAAATGGTTTTCCAATCAGTTGTAGTCCAATCGGTAATCCTTTGCTAAAGCCTGCAGGAATGGACATTCCTGGTAAGCCAGCTAAGTTAACGGGAATAGTTAAAATATCGTTCATATACATCGTCATTGGGTCTGAGACTTCTTCACCAATGGTAAAGGCAACTGTTGGTGCAACAGGTCCCATGATGAAATCGTGGTCTTGCATGACTTTTTGGAAGTCCTGAATAATTAAGGTTCTAACTTGGGCAGCTTTCTTGAAGTAAGCATCGTAGAATCCAGCAGAAAGTGAATAGGTTCCAAGCATGATTCGACGCTTAACTTCATCACCAAAACCTTCAGAACGAGACTTCACATAAACATCTTCCAAGTTTTGGACGTCTTTGGCACGATAGCCGTAACGAATACCATCAAATCGTTGAAGGTTTGAGGAAGCTTCAGATGAAGCAATGATGTAGTAGGCAGCAACGCCGTACTTGTTATGAGGTAATGAAACTTCATCAACCGTAGCACCCAATTCACGGAATTTGTCAGCTGCGGCAAGAATAGCAGCCTTAACGTCAGCATCGACACCTTCGCCGATGAATTCCTTTGGCAAACCAATCTTCATGCCCTTCACGCTGGCACTGTCATCCAAACCAGCAGTAAAATCAGGTACTTTTTTAGTTGAAGACGTTAAGTCATGTTCGTCATGACCAGCAATGGCCGTTAATACTGCAGCATTGTCTTTAACCGTCCGTGTGATTGGGCCAATTTGGTCCAAACTAGAACCAAAAGCAATCAGTCCCCAACGAGATACACGCCCGTACGTTGGTTTCATACCGACTACGCCGTTAAATGAGGCTGGTTGGCGAATTGAACCACCAGTATCTGAACCCAAGGCAACAGGCACTTGACCTGAAGCAACAGCTGCCGCAGAACCACCTGAAGAACCACCAGGAACCTTAGTCGCATCCCAAGCATTTTTAGTGATTTTGAAAGCTGAGTTTTCAGTTGAGCCACCCATGGCAAATTCATCCATGTTGACTTTACCAACGTTGATCGTTTGTTTAGCTGCAAGCTTTTCAACAGCAGTCGCACTGTAAATAGGCTTGAAATTTTCCAACATTTTGGATGCCGCTGTCGTCGTTAAGCCTTCAGTCACTAAGTTATCCTTGATTGCTACCGGAATACCAGACAATACGTTGTCTGCATCAATACCGGCTTGATCAATGGCTTGAGCATTTTTAATCGCAGCATCTTCGTTCAAGTTCAAAAATGCTTGCGTTGTCTCATCAGTCTTCTTGATGTTGGCAAATGTCTCTTTCGTCAATGATTCGGCCGTGATTTTGCCACTGACCAAATCTTCGTGAAGACTAGTCAAATCTTTATCTAAATAATTCATGGTTAATCCTCACTTTCGTCAATAATGGCTGGCACTTTGATGTAGCCATTTTCAGTTTCAGGCGCATTGGCAAGGAGCGCATCCTTTTGATTCCAGTTATCAGCAACGTCTTCACGCATCACGTTAAGTTGATCACTCACAGTTGAAGTAACAGGAACATCTGTCGTATCCACCTCGTTTAGTGTCTCAAATAAGCCGATAATTTGGCCCAATTGATCGGTGAAGTAGTCTAATTGGTTGTCGTCTAGTTCAAGCTTAGCAAGCTCAGCAACGTGTTGAACTTGATCTTTTGAAATGTTATTTGCCATTCTAATCCTTCTTTCTAATTCTCCTATTCGAGAAAAGCTCATTTATCTAGTTTACCACATCAGTCCGGTCTTTTTGTATTACCGAATGACTAGTAACTATTAAAAACATGTGTGGTAAATTTCTTACCATTTTCCGAACGACTCAAAAAGCTTTGTACACCCTCAGTCGAACTGACTTGAATGTCAATTGGGACCTTCGCTGGTAAATATTTCTGCGCCGCAGTTTGCAAAAATTGCGTGAAACTAATGATTTCAGTCTGACTATAAAATTGTGTCGTAATGTTAACGTTCATCCCGTCCAATTGGTTATTGGTGTACTGAGCTTGAGCAGTCACCCCACTCAAGTTAGGGAAGAAGTCTTCTACTTCGTTTTTGAAGTTGTCAAACGAAGTCGTATCGTTGGTATTTGGTGAAGTTTGACTATCGGCAATTGGGAAGACATAACTCTTTTGGTTGAGTTTTTCCCATGACTTCACTTTAGTTGTGCCATTTTTGTTGACTGAGTAGGCAAAGAAATTACCTCCAACTAAACTGTCATCTGAGGCTTGACGATAAAGGGCAATAACAATTGGCACATTTTTTAATGAATCATATTGTCTCAAACGCATCAGCACCTTATTAGCGATAGCCTTTCCCTGTTTTTCAGCCTCAGCCTTACTGATTTTGGTTTCATAGGTGGCCCCGTATTGGGTCTTCTTATAGTAATCAACTGAATTAATCCCCAGTCCAATGGTAATGCCACCAAGACTTAATTTGTTGTTCTTTTGAATCATGTAGTCTTGTTCCTCAAGTTGTTGAAGATAGATTGGATTACGTTTAGTTGCACTGGTTGAGCCATTATCTTTAGGATTTAGCCCATCGGCGTTTGACTTAGATTCTCGCGCTAGCCAATTGCTAACCACCTTTTTGGTCAGAATTTGACCCTCACGAAAGGCATACTTATTTGTGGAAAATTCCTGTTGTGAAACGTTTAGAAGTCCTTTTTCAAAACTCTTCAAATTCAGTTGATTTCCAGCATCTTGCGTGTTGCTAACGCCTCGTGACTTACTCGTCACATACTTACCATTCTCGATGACGCCTTCATAATTGGAATCAGTTGACTGACCCGTTAGCTGTGTCCCTTTCGAACCATTCGTACCCGAAGAAGACATCGATGAACTATTCAGATTCCCACAGGCTGCCAAAAACAGCATTATGCCTAGTAATCCGATGACTAATTTTGCTCGCTTCACAGTTATTCCTCCTGCATCATTGGTTGCCTTCGTTGATTTTCGTCATTTCGTCAATGAAACGATTCTCGTCCCAAATTTCGATTTCAAATGATTGGGCTTTCGTTAATTTACTTCCGGCGTCTTTTCCAGCAATTAAGAGATCAGTGCTCTTTGAAACACTACCCGTAACCGAAGCGCCGTGATTGGTTAACCATTCGCTTGCTTCTGGTCTCGTCATTTGTTCCAGTTTTCCAGTCAAAACGATTCGTTTATCAGCGAAAAAGCCGGAAGCATCCGCAAGCGTGGCACGACCACTGGTAAAGGTCATGTTGACACCTAACGCCTTTAATTCTTGAACAAGTTCTTGAACTTGTTCGTTAGCAAAATAGGTGCTAATGCTGTCAGCAATGACCATCCCCATCGAATTAATTTCGGCGATAGCCTCGCTGTCTGCCACCATTATGTTATCTAACGTTTCGAAATGAGCAGCAATTAAGCGTGCTGCTTTGTTTCCAACGTGACGAATTCCTAAACCAAACAAAAGCCGTTCCAGTGAATTATTACGACTATTATCGATTGCTGTCAATAGGTTAGAGGCTGATTTGGCCCCAAATTTATCTAAAGTTAACAACTGGTCTTCTGTTAGCCGATAGAGATCGGCAATGTCACTCACAAAATCGTGATCAAAGAGTTGCTTCACAATGCGTGGGCCTAATCCATCGATGTTCATCGCGTTCCGGGAAGCAAAATGGGTCATGCCCTCGGCTAACTGAGCCGGACACTTGGGATTAATACACCTCAAGGCAACTTCCTCATCCAAATGTACGAGCTCTGCACCACACGATGGACAGTGGGTCGGAATGGGATATGGTTCACTGTCGGCCGGTCGTTTTTCAGACACAAACTCCGAAATCTCCGGAATAATGTCACCAGCTTTGTGGAGTAAAACAGTATCGCCTAAACGAATATCCTTTTGACGAAGATAATCAGGATTATGCAGTGAGGCTCGAGATACCGTAGTTCCAGCTAATTGAACGGGATCCATAATTGCGGTTGGTGTGACGACACCCGTTCGACCGACCGTCCACTCAATCTCTTGAACGACCGTCTCAGATTCTTCAGGTGGAAACTTATAGGCAATTGCCCAGCGGGGAACTTTCACCGTCGCACCTAACGATCGCTGTAGTGGTAAAGAATTAACCTTGATGACAATCCCGTCAATCCCATAAGCCAGTTCACTACGCTGAGCTTGATAATCATCCACATACGCGTAAATGGCATCCATGTCATTTGCCACTCTGTAAGTCGGATTAATCGTGAAGCCAAGTTCCTGCAACTCGGCTAACATTTCACTTTGCGTTCGTGACTCAAGTGGGTCAAAAGACGCCACATTGTACATGAATGTACTCAACTTTCTAGAAGCGGTCACTTTTGGGTCCAACTGCCGTAAACTACCAGCAGCCGCATTCCGAGGATTAGCAAAAACAGCCTCACCGTTTGCCTCTCTCGTTTTATTCAGGTTAGCAAACGATTCCTTTGGCATGTAACACTCACCTCGAACCTCAATAGTGAGTGGCTTAGTCAACTTGGTCGGAATCGACGGAATTGTCTTTAGGTTTCTGGTAATATCCTCACCAATCGAGCCATTTCCCCGAGTCGAGCCTTGAACGAGTACGCCATCTTCATATCGAAGTGAAATCGCTAAACCGTCAATCTTAAGCTCGCAATTATACGAAACAGGTTCACCCACGTTATTGATAATTCGCTGGTTAAAGGCTGCAAGCTCCTCTTCAGAAAAAACATCTCCCATGGAAAGCATCGGAATGTCATGCGTCACCTTCGAAAAATCAGAGATGATTGCATCCCCCACTTGTTGGGTTGGTGAATCTGGGGTTACAAGTTCTGGATGAGTAGTTTCAATTTCAACTAATCGTTGATAGGCCTTGTCGTAAGTAATGTCCTCGACAACTGGATTATCTTCAGTGTAATAAGCGACACCCCACTCGCGTAGATTCTGACGGAGGGCTTCTGCTTCATCACGAAGCGCATCATTCTTTTGACTTGCCATATTTCAACCTCCAACTCTTAGTTTTCTACTTTTTTAATTGGTGCAAATGCTGCTAATAATCGCTTAATTCCTTCTGATGGGAATGCAATGTCTAATTCCATATCCTCGCCAGAGCCGGTAACCTTCACAACGGTTCCGGTTCCCCACTTCTTATGTTCAACCTTATTACCCGTCTGCCAAATCATGCGATCAGCACCGCTACCCGCATTGGCCACTTTGCTAGTTGACTTGGTCCCTACACGGCGATATGGTGTTGAAGTTGCTCTGGCACTTGGTGAATCAAAAGGTAAGGTTTTACCATTACTGAATTGGCTTTGCTCATTATCTAAATGCAATAACTCTGGTTCAATTTCATCAACAAATCGAGAAGCCGGATTATTTTGACGACGACCATACAGCGTTCTTGAATAAGCGTTGGTCAAATAGAGTTTTTGCTCAGCTCGGGTAATCCCGACATAAGCTAAACGCCGCTCTTCTTCCAATGCGTCATCTTCCGCAACGGCACGGGATAATGGGAAGATGCCTTCCTCCAACCCAATTAAGAAAACAACTGGGAACTCTAGTCCCTTTGCTGCATGAAGTGTCATCAACGTGACGTGATTTTGTTCCTCATCGACATCATCTTGGTCAGATACCAAGGCTAAATCAGAAAGAAAATCACCTAATTGACTACCAGCTTCACTGGCATCTTCATCCCAGGTTTCATCGAACTTTTGGGTAACCGATTGGAATTCTTCCAAATTTTCAATGCGTGACTCCGATTCCAACGTCTTTGATGCTTTCAAGCTGGCCAAATAACCCGTCTTTTCCAGAATTTGTTCTGTTAATTCAGTGACGTTCATGGTTTTAGCGGCTTCTTGCAATTGACGCATCGTTTCACCAAACGCAATGATCGCGTTTTTCGCACGACCTGACAGATCGTTTGAAAGCTCGGCATTTTGTGCTGCTTCTAACTCCGTCCAGTCGTTATAGTCGGCAAATGCTCGTAGTTTTTCAAGACTACTTGCCCCAATGCCACGCTTTGGTTCATTAATAACGCGTTCCAGGCTCATTGAATCCGCCCCATTGGCAATCAAGGTTAAGTAGGAAAGGATATCCCGAATTTCCTTACGGTCGTAGAACTTGTGTCCACCAACCATCGTATATGGAATGTTGGCCTTCAATAGCGTTTCTTCCATCACACGAGATTGTGCGTTCGTCCGGTAAAGAATCGCAAATTCATTGTACTTACGACTTTGCTCCTTGATGCCCTCTTGAATTTTGGAAACCACATAATGTGCTTCATCATTTTCACTTTGGGCCCGATAGTAGGAAATCTGACTGCCTTCACCATTTTCGGTCCATAAGCTCTTATCCTTACGGTAGGCATTATTGCCAATCACGTCATTAGCTGCCTGTAAAATCCGCTTGGTAGAACGATAGTTTTGCTCTAACAACGTAATGTGGGCATCTGGATAATCCTTTTCGAAATTCATGATGTTATCCATATTAGCACCACGCCAACCATAAATACTCTGGTCAGCATCCCCAACGACACAAAGGTTTTGATATTCCTGAGCTAACAAGTTCACTAACGTATATTGTGCATCATTGGTATCTTGATACTCATCCACGTGAATATATTGGAATTTATCTTGGTATTCTTTTAAAATTTCGGGTTCTTGTTTGAATAACTTGATGGTCAGCATGATAAGATCATCAAAATCGACTGCTTGATTTCGTGCCAACGCCTTCTGATAAGCGTCATAGATTGTCGCAACCGTTTCTTGGAAAGGTCCAGCGGCTTCTTGTCGGAAATCCTGTGGCGTCTGCAATGCATTCTTAGCGTTTGAAATCGTACCTAAAACAGAACGGGGATCAAACTGCTTAGGATCCAAATTAAGGTCCTTCATTATTCGCTTAATTAGCGTCCGTTGCTCACTTGTATCAGCAATCGTAAACGCCCGGTCATACCCTAAAGCATCGATGTGGCGTCGTAAGATTCGCACACAAAGAGCATGGAAAGTCGACGCCCAAACATCATTACCGCTATTTCCCAATAGCTGAACAATTCTGGTCCGCATTTCCTTTGCGGCTTTATTGGTAAATGTGATTGCTAGAATTCGCCAAGGCATAATTCCTTGTTCTTCGATTAAATACGCAATTCGATGGGTCAGTACTCGTGTTTTACCACTTCCGGCACCAGCCATAATTAAAAGTGGTCCTTCGGTATGAAGAACTGCTTCTTGTTGCTTGTCATTCATACCTTTTAATAAGCTTTCTTTAGACACGCAAAATTCAACCCTCTCTTGAAAATAGTCGTTTCAATTATAGCAAAATTTAAGGGGCTCTGCTGAGATTTCAGCAAAGTGAAACTTAAAAATATCATGGCAATTTTGAGACGAAAAAAGTTGCCACACTTTTAAGTGTCGCAACTCATTTTAATGATTATTCTTTCGTCCAAACGCCAGTATCTTCAAGTTGGTCTAGGGCCTCATTTAAATCAGGCGTCTGCAGGATGACGTTCCCTGCAAGTTGATCTGCCAGCGGTTGATTCCGCTGACTTCTACGGTAGAAGGTAAAGTGCCAATTGCTCTTAAGTACCCACTGCCGATTAATCGCTTCTAATTGGCTAACCGTAAATGGTGCCCACACGGTCGGCATCATGGTCTGAGGTTCACTGAGTGGTAATCCAGAGATGGCACGCAAATGTTGTTCATACTGACTTGCGGTCGTACCTCGGTCAAAGATTTGCCCAACGTGACTGACCGTTGGCAAAATCCGCTTAACGTAGATGTTATCATTTTGCGTAATCGTAAAGCTGACCTCTAACAAGCCAACGTACTGAATGTTCTGGGTGACTTCATTCGCAATCCGACGAAGTTCCTGCGCCATACCAACATCTAATTGAGTGGGAATAAAGGCCCATTTAATCTTACCTTTTTCACGAACCGTTTCCACTGCTGGGAAAAGCTGTGTTTGCCCATTTTGATCCCGAGCCAACGTAATTGATAGCTCTCTTGAATTGGGTACGATTGATTCCAAAATATAGGTACCGTAGTCCAACAGACCGGAGGCTTTCGCAATGTCTGCTTGGGTTTCAATCAGTAACTCTTGCCCTTGAATCAAATCTTTTTGAATTGGCTTGAGAATGCTTGGGTAGCCAATCGAATTAATCGATTGATAAACGTCATCTAGGCTGACAATCGTCGCATAAGGTGCAATGTTGACGTTCAATTGTTCAAAAAAAGCACGCTCTAATAGTCGGTCTTGCGACATTTCCAACATTTCAGCCCCTTGGGGAACCAATGTGAATTGTTCAAGGTACCGAATCACGTCAGCACTAACATGAGACGAAGCAAAAGTAACCAGCTTGCAACTTTCGGCAAATTGGCGCAACTTTTCTTTGTCGTTTGCATCACCAACGATTTTGAAATCGGCTAGTTGTAATGTTGGACTAGTTTCATCCGAACCGTATGCGCCAACTTGAAAACCAATTTTTTTCGCAGTCGATACTAGACTGGGGCCACTCACACTATCACCAATAATGCCAATGGTATCGTTTGGGTATAAAATTTGATTATTCACCTCAGCTCACTACTTTCTTCACAGTTTTAATTATATTTATATTACGTTCGCCATTTTAAAATTTCAAGCAATCTGCTGGCGCCTTATCGATTCCTTATTCTTTTGGCCCAGAATCCACCTGACACAAATTTAGGTTCATAAGAAATCATAAATGCCTTAGGTTCTTCAGACTTTATTAGTGCATAAAGTCGCCGTTCCGACTTTCTTGGCGTCAGAATTTCCATTACCAGTCGCTGACCTTCCAGTCCGGTTGCGACGCTTTGCGTAACCCCAAAGCCATTTTCTCTCAGCGTAGTTGCCAACTGAGTACTCGATTCCGGCATAATCACCGTCACCATCATATAACCTAGGGCCAGCTTATCTTCAATTAGAATGCCGACCCAAACACCGACGCCATAGCCGAGTGCGTAAGCTAAAACATTCCAATAATTATCTAGTTGATTTAAAACGAGGGAGAGTCCGATAACGTAAACCGTAATTTCTACGACACTTACAACGGGTGCTAGGTGACGATACCCTTTCATGGTTAGCAAAAATCTAAGCGTGTTGAGGGTGATATAAACCAAGTTCACACCAAAAATTGTTCCGAAAATTGGCCAATCGATTGTCACACTGCATTCCTCCTTGTCTACTAGTCCTGCACAAACGTTACCTGACTGTTCTCAAGTGATGCAATCCGGGCAAGTGCTTCCACGTGAATCCCGGCATCTTCAAGCATTTGACGTCCCTTTTGAAAACTCTTTTCAATGACGACACCGACGCCTGCCACTTCAACTTTGGCGGCAGCCGCAATCTCCATGAGGCCTTGAACTGCCTGACCATTTGCTAAAAAGTCATCGATGATCAGGACCTTGTCGTCCGGTTTAATAAACCGACGATCAATGCTGATATCGTTGCTAACTTGCTTCGTATATGAATAAACTGTTGCCGTGTAAAGATTGTCAACCAACGTTAATGATTTGTGCTTTCTAGCAAAAACCACTGGCACATCCATTTGAAGACCGGCCATGACTGCTGGTGCAATTCCAGAAGATTCAACCGTTAAAATTCTAGTGACGCCGGCATCCGCAAACAAGCGCTTAAATGCACCACCAAGTTCATACATCAGATTAGGATCAATTTGATGATTCAAAAAATTATCGACTTTTAAAACTTCTCCTGGTAGCACCGTACCGTTTTCGCGAATCATATCTTCAAGTAACTTCAATTAAATAACCTCCATAATTTAGTTGTTGTCGTACCGATCAAGTCGATAGCGTTTAATGAGTGTGATGAGTTTTTGGGGATAATCAGGATCTGTGGCGTAACCGTCTTTATAGAGCTCATGTGCGGCTTCAGTGTAATTTGCTGCAGTCAGCACAGAATGATACTGTTCTGGATTCCAGGCGGTCCCATCAATAAAGAGCTTAGAATGGGCCACCATGGATTCGCGATCGGATTTAAACGTCCGAAACTTATCTTTGATGGTGACCCACTTTCCGTTGGTGTACTCTTTGGTGTAAAAATTCTTGCCCGTTTGGCTACTTGTTGCCTTAATGCCATAGAGATTATGAAATTGTGCTGCCAAAGTACTCCGTCCCCAGTCGGACTCCAAAATGGCCTGACTCAGCGTGATACTGGCCAAAACATTGTATTTTTGCTGCATCTCCTGGGCTTGTTTCGCCTGGCTCTCAATAAATTGGACGTGTTGATTAGTCGTCTTCACCGTTGTCACCTCTTCGTGAGGTTCCCTTAACGCTAGAAGATGATTCCCAAACAAACCGACCATAACTAAGAAAAAAACTAGCAATATCAACTTCGCCCACGGTTGGTCTTTCCGCCGTTTCCTTTTTTTCGCCAAACTGGTTAGTCCTTCCTCATCGTTTTCTTCAGTTTACCCGAAAATGGAAGTCATTGACAATGCCATTTTGCAAAAGAGCGGAATTAACCAGCGCTTTAATTGACAAAGAACGGATATTCGGTTACATTACAAGCTGACGATTAGAATTGGAGATGGAAATTGAATGAACATTGGTGACGAAGTTTCTTTCACTTTAGACGGCGAGACCTTCACTGGCTTCGTTGACAAAGCGTACCAAAACTCTTACTTGGTTACGTTTGAATCAGATAACACCGAGATCGTAGATAAGTATCACGACCGCGTTGTTATCAACAATAAGAAATTAAAGCTCATCAAGGCTGCACCACAACCTGAAGTTGATCCAAACGAAGAAGACGAAAACGCTGATAGCGAAGATTAATTAAAAACACTCGGTTGAGTTGGAAATTATTTCCCCCTCACCGAGTGTTTTTTTATGCGAAGTTTAAGCCAAGTGCCTTAACTTTCCCCATCACAATGCTGTTACATAAATCTTCGTAACTAATCCCTGCTGCTTCAGCTTCTTGAGGCAGTAGTGAAAGTGGTGTCATTCCTGGTAGGGAGTTAGCCTCAATCACGTACAAGCCTGAATCGTTCCATAAGAAGTCAATACGACCATAATTAGCCATTTTTAGCACTCTGAACGTCTTGAGGGCAATCGCCTTCATCTCATCATGCACTTCTTCTGGAATATCTGGTGGCGTCTGGAACTTCGCTGCTGTATCACTTTGGAACTTGTGTTGGAAATCATACCAACCGTCGTTCACACTGATTTCAATAGCAGGCATTGCCGTTCCGTTAACAACACCAAGTGAAAATTCACGACCCTTAACGAACTCTTCAACGAGCACTTCTGAGTCGAATCGGAAGCCATCCTGCACAGCATCCGCCATTTCAGATTGTGATTGTACAATCCGTGTTCCAATACTTGATCCACCATTGGAAGGCTTCACAACAACTGGAAAATCAAACGGTACATCGTACTTAGGATTATCTTTGTACACTGTAATGAATCTGGCGGTCTTGATATTGTTATACATCATGACCTGTTTTGAAATTCCCTTATCCATAGCGATTCCAGAAGCTAAGGGACCGCTACCCGTATAAGGAATGTTGTTCAAGTCAAGAACGGCTTGAACCTTACCATTTTCACCGTCTTCACCGTGAAGACCGATGTAAACGATATCCGCCTTGGATACGACGTCTAACACGTTGGGACCAAAGAGTTGAGTTGATCCATCTGAACGCAAAGCGTTGATGTCATCAGCGGTTAATACTTCATCACTGATATCTAAATCAACATCTTGTTGCTGATCAGTGAAAAGATCTTCAACATCCCTGATGTAATCCAAATTAATCCCTAAAAACAAATCTACCATTGCTACTTGGTGGCCCTTGCTTCGAAGTGCATTAGCTACCTTTGCACTTGAAGATAAGGAAACGTTTCGTTCTGAACTGCGACCTCCAGCTAAAACTACAATCTTCATAGTCTCAAATCCTCCGAACTGTATTGAAACTTAAGCTTAGCATGGACGGGCAGCGATTTCAATTGATAACAAAAATCCTCACAAAATATTCCTTATTTCTTAACAGTTTTCCTAAAACGAAGTAGCGGGGTTGCAATGAGTGGCACTAAAATTCCGGCTAGGATTGCCTCTGGAATCCCGTTTGTACCAACCACACCAATTAAATATGGCATCAAAGCATCTATATGCAATTTATTCAGTGGAATACCACCAAATTGATAAAAGATATAAATGAAGCCTAAAACAAAAATCGTGTTGATTAAAGCGCCAGCGATTCCTGCAAGCGACAACGCAACCGTCGTGTGGATACGTTTGTAGAGAGCCTGAAACAACAGACCCGCAATAACGCCCACCAGGATACGCGGTAATACCGAAATCACAGGATTTACCATGACGTAAACCGCCATGGGGCTCGTTGGCCAAGTGAATGCTCGTACCCAGGTAATTAGCCCCCAGACACCCCCAACAATCGCTCCATCACGAGTTCCCAAAGTAATTGCTGCAATTGATACCGTTATATGAATGGTGACCAAAGTTAATGGCCCAATTGGAATATAGCCTAAGATTGGGACCACGTTTTGTACGACCACAATCGCAATAAACAGAGCCAGAATGCTAATTTCATAGGCTCGATTTCTTCTCATAGTTAACAACACCTATCTCGAATTTATTTCCTAGAGTATAGCACAAAGCCCACCAAAACGGGCGCTGAGTTCCTTATGCAAAAAGGCGCCTTGATTGAAAAAAACCCTCTTGCTTAATTAACTACTGCTTGATGAATTGCACACCACAGATCGTCCATTTTGCACCCTACACGCTTCACATTCGCATAGATTAACAAAGGATGCAATATTCTCGTTCGAAGCATCAGTGTGCCTAAATTGTACTTTTTTCCCCTGTCTTTTCTTTATACTCAGATAGTAATTGAAGATACAAAAAAACATCCCTCCGAAGAGAGATGTTTCCAAACGTTGAGAAATAAATCTTAACGCTTTGAGAATTGTCCAGCCTTACGAGCTTTCTTAAGACCTGGCTTCTTACGTTCTTTCATACGAGCGTCACGAGTCAAAAGACCTGCGCGCTTGAGTGGTCCACGGAAATCAGGATCTACTTCAAGCAATGCACGAGCGATACCATGACGAGTAGCGCCGGCTTGACCTGAGAATCCACCACCGTTAACGTTTACCAAAGTATCGTAGTTACCCAACGTTTCAGTAACGTTGAATGGTTGAACGACAACTTCACGTAAGTTAGCGAATGGAATGTATTCTGTGATGTCTTTGTTGTTCATGATGATTTTACCAGTACCTGGTACTAAACGTACACGAGCTACTGAGTTTTTACGACGGCCTGTGCCGCGATATTGTACTTGAGCCAATTCTGTTTCCTCCTTAGATTAGGTTCGTAATATCCAAAACTTCTGGTTTTTGTGCTTCATGCTTGTGATCAGTTCCTGCATAAACGTGAAGCTTCATGCCGATTTGGTGACCTAATGAAGTGTGAGGAAGCATACCCTTAACAGAAGTTTCAATCAACTTCTCTGGGTCGTTTGCTCTAAAATCACCAGCGGTGCGTTGCTTTAATCCACCAGGATGGTTCGTATGGTGGTAGTAGATCTTGTTAGTAGCTTTCTTACCAGTTAAAGCTACCTTTTCTGCATTAATAATAATTACGTTGTCACCTGTATCCACATTAGGGGTGAACGTTGGTTTATTTTTGCCGCGTAAGATAGAAGCCACAACTGTTGAAAGACGTCCCATTGGGATATCTGTTGCGTCTACTACGTACCACTTGCGATCCACGTCACCTGATTTAGCCATATATGTTGTACGCACGTTAAATTCCTCCATATTCTGTGTTTGTTTGACACCTTAACAAGTTTCCGGGGCTTATCGTGGGGCAAACAATACCAGCTACCATAATACAAAGAATCCACATCAAAGTCAATGCTAAATGTAAACAATCTCAATGTTTCATCGCTGATGCTTAGGTAATTTGGTTGGGTGCTCTGGGTCGTCCCCTTCGTAATACACATGCTTCAGATAAAGCCCACTTGCTGATACCGTCCGTCTTGCATAACGACGGTCGCCCAGTTTGTAGAGTCGCTGAATATCATCAACCGGCCGAGTGCCAGAGCCAATCTCAATCAAGACGCCCACCATAATTCGAACTTGATTATACAAAAAACCATTTCCGTAAAACTCAAAAACCAACTCATTATCAGCTTCATGTCGTTCGACCTTGGCTTCATAAATCGTCCTGACATTACTTCTAACCGAGGATCCTGATGCAACGAAACTACTGAAGTCGTGCTCACCAATGAGATCCTTCATCGCAAGTCTAATTTTGGCTTCATCCACTGGAAACTTCCAGTGACCTGCATAATTACGTTTAAATGGATTTCTAAATTCGCCTAGATCAATACGATACACGTAGCGCTTGCCTGAGACGTCGTAACGAGCATGAAATTCCGGTTTAGCAATCTCGGCTACCAAGACCTCCATATCGACTGGTAAGATGCTGTTGAGACCCTTACGCATGCTATCAGCCGGAATGTCAAACGGGAAATCGAAGTGTACAACTTGTCCTAAGGCGTGCACACCCGCATCTGTCCGTCCGGAGCCATACACAATGATTGCCGGTGTCGGTTTCTTGGCCATTAGGTTAACGGCCTTGGTTAATTCACCTTCCACCGTTCTTGTATCCGGTTGGCGTTGGAAACCAGCAAAATTGGTTCCATCATAAGTTAAGATTAATTTGTATCGTGCTGACATGTTGTTCCCCGTTTCTAATTTCTAATCAAAAATAAAATGATACCAGATAAAACGAATATAAGGCTGCTGATTGTATCCCGACGCTGCCAAATTAATTCTCGATATTTTGTTCGATTTTTACCGTCTCGATAGCCACGGGCATCCATCGCAGTAGCAATATCCTCCGCTCGATTAAACGCGTTCATGAACAACGGAATGAGTAATGGCACCACTGTTTTAACTTGTTGTTTGATGCCGCCAGAGCCGAAATCAACACCACGAGCACGCTGAGCATCCATAATCTTCTGTGCTTCATCCATTAAAGTTGGGACAAACCGCAGTGCTAATGAAAGCATCAAAGCCAAAGTTTCAACTGGAAAATGGATAACCTTGAGTGGCTTGAGCAGTGACTCAACACCATCTGCAATCTGGAGTGGTTTTGTCGTTAAAGTCAAAATAGTCGACATCATAATAATGGCCAAAAATCTGAGTAAAATAAAGGCCGCACTGATTAAACCGTCATGCGTAATTTGAAGTGTCCACCATGACCAGTAAACTTCACCACCAGCTCCAAAGAAAACTTGAATTAAGACAGTGAAAACCATTAACCACAGCAACGGTTTCAATCCCTTTAGTAAAAATCCTACTGAAACGCGAGCCATCATAATTGCTAAAAATAGCACAACGAAAACTAGTCCATAGCTCAATAGATTATTTGCAAAAAAGATCATAAAAATAAAGAAAAAGCTCAGCAGCATTTTTGAACGAGGGTCCATGCGATGAACCCACGAATCGCCGGGAATATAACGACCAAAAATAAATTTATCCATGATCACTAGCTCCCTTCGGTGAAATCTGCTGGCTAATTGCTTGTGCTAATGCCATTTCATCCAATGGTAATCCTTCAGGAAACTGAAACCCTTGGGCTTGAAGTGTCGCTGCAAATTGGGTTGTCTTCGGCAAATCCAAATGATGGGTCTTCAACCAGTCGACATCATTAAAAATTTCCTTTGGAGTTCCCGTTTTGGCCACGCGACCACCATCCATCACAATCACACGGTCTGCATACTTAGTCACATCTTCCATCTGATGAGTCACTAAAATAATCGTTTTATGCTCGTTTTCATGAAGATGGGCCACCAGATCCATAATCTGCTGGCGCCCCTTTGGATCAAGGCCAGAAGTTGGCTCATCTAAAATCAAAATATCTGGCTTCGAAGCAAGCACTCCTGCGATTGCCACTCGACGCATTTGACCACCTGACAATTCAAAAGGTGACCGCTCCAATAAACTTTCATCAAGCCCGACTTCCGTAATTAACCGAATAGCCTCCTCTTCGGCTTCTGCCTCAGACATCCCAAAATTTAGGGGGCCAAACATGATATCTTTTTTAACCGTTTCTTCAAATAACTGGTTTTCTGGAAACTGAAAAACCATTCCAACTTGTTTTCGAAGTGGTTTCAGATCCTTATTATTCGTATCCGGCCGGATTTCACGATTGTTTACTCGGACTACTCCAGATGACGGCTTCAACAAGGCATTCATTTGTTGGATAAGCGTCGACTTACCACTTCCAGTATGTCCAATAAGCGCAGTAAACGAATTATCCGCAATCGTCAAATTGATGTCTTGCAGTGCCTGATGCTCGAATGGCGTATTAGGTTGGTAAGAATAGTCTACTTTTTCAAAAGTGATTGGCATAACCAGTTCGCCATCTCCTCTTCATTTAAGTATTGCTCAGGTACCTGGATGCCCAATTGGTTGAGTGAGCGTTTCAGCCGTGAAGCATAGGGAATATCAAGTCCAAGTTCGAGTAATTCCGCCTCTTTTTCGAAAATGGCCTCAGGTTGGCCCTCTTCCACGATTCTGCCATCATTAATAATGAGTACCCGGCTGGCATGAGCAGCTTCCTCGATATCGTGGGTAATCGAAATAACGGTTAGCTGGAATCTGTCCTTTAATTCACGAATGACTCTGAGGATTTCGCGTCTCCCCTCAGGATCCAGCATGCTAGTCGCTTCGTCTAAAATGACAACCCTTGGTCTGATGGCGATAACCCCAGCTAATGCCACACGCTGCTTTTGCCCTCCGGAAAGGGAGGTTGGCTCTCGCTCTTCGAAGCCATCCATACCAACCTGAACAAGTGCTTCGGCAACGCGCCGTTTCATCTCGTTGCGCTCAACACCACGATTCTCTAAGCCAAAAGCAACATCATCTGCGACAGTCGCACCAACGAATTGATTATCAGGATTTTGAAAAACGAGTCCAATGTCGTCTCGAAGCTCCCATAAGTTGTCTGGTGTCAGTAATTGGTCCTCAATCGTAATCTCGCCACCAGCAGCCTCCAACAAGCCGTCTATGAGCTTAGCAAGTGTGCTCTTACCACTTCCGTTATGGCCAACAATAGCAAGCCATTCACCCTCTTGGACGTCAAAACTCACACCATCCAAAACCATCGGGAGTTCTTCTGAATATCTATATGTTAAATGATCCACACTTATTATTGCCATGTCACCAGTTCCAATCATTCTTCCGCATTTTGTCCATATGCAATTATACCAATAATGTCGCCTATCGCATATCAAATGCGTTTTTATGTATAAAAAAAATGGCTCTATACTAAATCCTGTTGATGGATATCTTAAGTGATATTCTATTAACAGGGTTTTTTGCATAAAAAAAGGCCCATGGCCTCATATACTTAAAATCCACCCACCACAAGCATCATTAGA
>NZ_BBJM01000028.1 GCF_000740055.1 Secundilactobacillus oryzae JCM 18671
AAGGATCATTTGATTGAAAAGAAGGATAATTCTGGACCTGATTTATCAGGTTTCAGCTCACAAAATAAAGAAAGGAGCAGTGAGACACTGTAAACCTTATCGGTAAAAAACAGCATTTTTTAATCGGTAAAAAACGACATTTTCACATCGGCGTTGACACTAACCTAACTTTGGAGATGATTGATGAGGTTCTTAGTAGGCTAGAAGAAAGCATTGAACAACTCAATGTAGAGATTGATCAATCTCCCAAGTTATCGCCTAATCCAGCTAAACAACAGCGAAGGAAACTAAGAACTAGTGTAAATCAGTTAAAAAAGAGAAAAATTAAGTTATCAGAACATAAAGGTCAGATGGCTGTATTTGGTAATCGAAATAGTTATTCAAAAACTGATCATGATGCTACCTTCATGCGAGTTAAAGAAGATCCCATGCAAAATGGTCAATTGAAACCAGCTTATAATGTACAGATCGCAACGAATAACCAATTTATTACTGGTTTTGGAATTTTTCAGAATCCAACAGATACCCGAACCTTTATTCCATTTATTACCCAACTTAATTCACGAAACTATTTAGGTAAATATGTTGTGGCAGATGCAGGATACGGATCTGAACCAAACTATAAATTTGTAGAAGATGAATTATCAGATTGTGAATCATTAATCCCCTACGGGACTATGCTCAGAGAAAAAAGTCGAAAGTGGCAATCGGATGACCGTAAGGTTATGAACTGGAACTACGTTGAAAATGATGATTACTACATTGATCCTAAAGGTGTACGATTTCACTTTTGGCGCTATTCTAAGCGAACTGACAAATATGGTAACGTCCGTCATTTTAAGGTTTATCGTGCTGAAGTTTTAGACAATAATCAAAATAAGATTAGTGAAGCACTAACTCCCCATGGGGCTCCAAGATATATCACGGTTAACGGAGAGTGGGAATATCACAAAGCCAGGACACGAAATAAGCTTTCTTCGAAGAAAACAGGCGATATCTACAAGCGACGAAAAATAGATGTTGAGCCGGTTTTCGGTAGAATGAAGGCCTTTTTGGGATTCAATCGATTCTCATTGAGGTCACTGAATAAGGTGAGAAAAGAATTTGGTATCGTTGTAATGGCACTTAATATGAATAAATTGGTTACTTTGAGGAGCTAAGCTCCTTAATCTTGACTAAAAAAGTGGAATCTAAATCGAATTATCCGATTTAGATTCCACTTTTTAAAGACTTATGTCACAGCCTCATTTTTGTTGTTCAATCTAATTAATGGAAGATACCCATCATTCGAGCAAATGTAGGAACAACCAAGTCAATGAAGATTGAGATAACAACAACGGCGATTGAAGCCATTGAGCCTTGGATTGAGCCTAATTGAACGGCTTTAGCAGTACCAACGGCGTGTCCTGCAGTACCCAAACCAAGTCCGGCACCCACTGGATCGGCGTTTAAACGGAAGAACTTGATTAAGATTGATGCAAGTGCGTAGATGATAACGGCGTTCAAGATACATGCCATCGCTGTAATAGCGGTGTTACCACCGATAGCACCAGCAACTGGCATAGCGATAGCAGTCGTAGCAGCTTGAGTTAACATTGAAGCTGTAACGACATTGTTCAAACCGAAGAGACGTGAAACGCCGACAGTTAAGAACAATGAAATAATTAAACCAACAAATAATGATAGCACGATTTCAAGCCAGAAACGCTTAACCACGTCATTACGACGGTATAGCGGAACGGCGAAGGCAATGGTGGCAGGGTTCAAGAACCAGAATAAAATGTCACCACCTGGTTTGTAAGCTGCTTGGTAGAAGTACGTTGCAGATACACCAAACCATTTTGCCATGACAACCAATACGGCAATACCTAAAACCATACCAACGAATAATGGTTGGAATAGGAAGAAGCCTTTTCCAATCTTAAATAGCCATTGGCCAATTAAGAAAACAACTAATGAAAGGAAAATACCGAAGAATGCTTGGCCCATGCTAGCGCCGGTGACAGGATTCTTCTCTAAGGCATTTCCAAGAAATGTAGCCCATGTCATTATAAATCATCCTTTTCTATGAGTGCGATTTTTTGTGAAAATTAACTATTCTTCAACGTGAGTATCACGATGGAAAACGTGACGACTAATCCACATGAAGCCGGCTGTTGTATAAGCGATTGAAACTAACATGATGATTGTAACAAGCACAACAACAGCGACAATCTGCACACCAGATTCCTTCATAATGTCAAGAGATGCAGTTAATTGAATACCAGAAGGGACGAACAAGAAGGCAATTAAACCAACTAAGAAGTCAGCCATCTTTTCAACCTGGTACAATTTAACAATCTTGGCACATAACAGTACGTACAGAATAACTAAACCTAAAACTGGAGTTGGTACTGGGAATGTTGCTGGGAAAAGTGGTGATATTAAGCTAGAAACAAACAAGATTGCGCCAAAGATCCCCATTTGTTGCAAGATAGGAGCAGCTTCGTGCTCTTCAGTTGCTGGAGTTTCGTTTTTTGCATTGCTAGCCATAATCAAACACTCCTTTCAAAAATTTATTTGAGAATTTTAGAAAACTTTCACAATGTAGGAATAATAATTAAAAAAATAAAAGATGTTCTAAAACCTCTTGTTCCTATTATATAAATTATGGTGGGCGATTACAAGGGTCTAGAAATCGCAGAAACCTTTTTCACAAAGTATAATATTTTATGAAACCGCGTCAGCATGGTCTCACACGGTTGATAAAACGTTTTACTTATTATTTTCCACAAATTTAGACAGACTCGTTACGAATTCTTATACAACATAAGATTGTTTTTACGCGATTTCCTTTGTATAGTATAGTATAGGAAATCGAGAAGAGAGGTTCGTCATGTTAAAATTTGAAATCATTGTCAGCTTAGTTGCGACGATGATTCTTTCAGCAATTCTAACGCCATTTGTGCGAAAGCTGGCTTTTAAGATTAACGCTGAGGATCAGCCAAATGCGCGTCGGGTTAATAAAGTTGCGATGCCAACTTTGGGCGGACTCGCTATCTTTTTAGCTTATACCTTTACGACGATGGTACTTGTGAGGAGTACCATCCCACCACGTCAACTGTGGGGCGTTTTTGCGGCGGAACTTGTGATCATTGCAACTGGAATGATTGATGACATCTTTGTCCTTAAGCCACGACAAAAAATGTTAGGTATTTCGATTGCCGCATTGGTCGTTTACTTTGGTGCCGGTTTGAAGATGACCAGCCTTACCTTGCCATTTATTGGTAACTTACAAATGGGTTGGTTAAGTCTACCGATTACTTGGTTATGGATTGTCGCCATTACAAATGCAATCAATTTGATTGATGGGTTGGATGGTTTAGCGACTGGGGTATCAATTATTGCACTATCGACTGCCGGAATTACCGGATTTTTCTTCCTTAACGTTGCTAATACATATGTCGCTATTATGATTTTTTCATTGGTTGCGGCTATGATCGGTTTTTTGCCTTACAACTTTTTCCCGGCTCGAATTTATTTAGGTGATACGGGTGCACTGTTTATCGGGTTTATGATTTCAACTTTTTCACTCTATGGCTTAAAAAACGCCACGTTCATTTCAGTGATTATCCCGGTTATCATTCTAGGTGTACCCATCACTGATACGGTCTACGCCATTTTACGAAGAATGCTGAATCGGCAACCAATTACGCATGCTGATAAGCATCATTTGCATCATCGATTGATGCAAATTGGGTTGACTCATCGGCAAACAGTACTTGTCATTTATGGCATTGCTTTGATTTTTTCGTTTATCTCACTGCTCTATCCAATTTCAACTTTCTGGGGCTCGGTTCTTCTGACCGTCGCCATTATGATTGGACTGGAGTTGTTTGTTGAAGCAATCGGCTTGGTGGGAACAGATCGTCAACCGTTCCTGAACTGGATTAAGCGAATCGTTAAGGGAATGACCTCCAAAAATTCAAATGATCAAAATAAAGACTAGCTCAGTTGAGCTAGTCTTTTTGTTTGGTATAGGGGACCTCTTGAAAGCGATCCTCACCGACTGTGATTATTAATTTACCGGCTAATAAATTAGTTAAGGCGGTTGTCGTCGACGTAATTTGATCTGAGTTAACAAAAATACGCAGTTTGACGGTGGCACCGAATTCGGGTTCTTGGGCATTAATTGTCTCGGTGCTGATGAAGTGAGCGAGTTTGTCATAAAGAGCATAGTCCACTTCGATGAGGATTTCGGTTTGCTTGACGCGCGCTACTAATCCGATTTCGCGAATGGCATTGGAGGTAGCGTTACTGTAAGCCCGAATTAAACCACCAGCTCCTAGCTTGATGCCGCCGAAATACCGAGTTGTCACAGCGACCACATTATGGAGCTGCTCTTGCTGCAGAACATTTAAAATGGGAACGCCAGCCGTGCCAGAGGGTTCGCCGTCATCACTTTCACGTTGGATATGATCATCATCGCCGAGCATATAGGCGTAGCAATTGTGATTGGCTTTGGGGTTCTGGTCTTTAACGCTAGCGATGAAGGTCTTAGCCTCTGCTTCGTCAGTAATTTTTGCCATGGCACAGATGAAACGAGATTTTTTGATCTCGAGTTCAGCTCGACCGTTTTGTTTAATGGTTAAAAAAGGTGCCAAGGTGGGCGCCTCCTTTCGTAAATGCTGCTGATTTTTGCGTAATTATCAGTTGAGGTGATAAAAATGGATGTGAGTGAATTTTTTGGTCGGCAGTTATTGTCATCAGAGCTCCCGGTAGGCTGGAAAGAACGGGTTTCTAAGTTACAAGTCCAACCAGGGATTGAAGTTATGGCAACGACCGTCCGATGCAACCGTTGTGGGGTGACGACTACAAAGCAACGATGCACCTTACCAAATAACCAATTTTACTGTCCTAGCTGTATTCAACTAGGGCGGGTCAGTACCCTGAACTCACTTGTATCACTCCCGGAGCCGAATCGATTCGAGCGAATTAATCAAAAGGACGTCCTGACTTGGAAGGGGACACTTTCGAAGACGCAGGATAAGTGTGCTACTGATATCCTAACAGTTTTTCAAGAACGAAGACAACATCTACTTTGGGCAGTGACAGGTGCTGGGAAGACAGAGATGCTATTTCGAGGTATTGCTTGGGCTTTGTCTCAAGGGCTGCGGGTTGGACTGGCTTCGCCCCGTATAGATGTTTGTAACGAGTTGTTCCCACGACTGGTTCAAGCTTTTAAACGAACCGATATCCAACTCCTTCACGGTCGTAGCGATATCCCGTATCGCTATTGTCAATTTACTATTTGTACCACTCATCAATTATTGCGATTTAAGGTAGCGTTTGATGTGTTAATTATTGATGAAGTTGATGCTTTTCCCTTCGCACAGGATGATGGCTTATGGTTTGCTGCTCAACAAGCGAAAAAGGCAGATGGGGCGCTTTTGTTTTTAACTGCGACCCCCGGAAAGAAACTCTTTCAGATGATTCAACGTAAAGAGCTTTCAATCAGCTATTTGCCACTACGATATCACGGTCATTTACTACCTACAATTACTTGCCGGCTTGCCTCAAAATGGCAACTTAAATTGGAGAAGGGACGTTTACCGAGATCTTTAATCGTACAAATGCAACAACGGTTGAAACACAACATTCGATTTTTACTTTTTGTTCCCCATGTTGCTCAATTGCCTGCTGTTCAGACGTCATTGCAGCATACATTTCCGAACGAACAGATTGTGACAGTACACGCTGGTGATCCGGATCGGCTAGAAAAAGTACAGCTGATGCGTTCAGAAGAAATTAATTTTCTGGTGACGACCACTATTTTGGAGCGGGGTGTCACTTTTCCAGGAATCGACGTTTTTGTTTTGGGGGCAGATGATGCGGTCTTTTCCAGTGCTGCACTTGTACAAATCGCCGGTCGAGCGGGAAGAAACGTGGCACGGCCGACGGGGGATGTGATTTTTTGGTGCCAGTCGTTTGCACCAAACGTACTGGAGGCCATCAAACAAATTAAGTACGTGAATCGAAAAGGTCGAGTACTACAACAGGTGAGGGCTGAAGACAATGGCTGAGTGTTTGCTGTGTCACCGGTCAATGAGCCATCAGTTAACATTAACGCAACTGTTATTGCCAGTTCCAATTGAAAAACGATGTTGCTGCGAGCGGTGCTGGCAACAATTTGAAGCTATTCATTCCGATAAGGCTTGTTCAGTTTGTGGTCGTCAGCTGACAACTCGAACGATTTGTCAGGATTGTCAAAAATGGCAAAAACAAGCCACAATGGAATTTAAGAATCGGGCTTGCTTCGTCTATAACGAGGCAATGCAGGCATTCATGCAACAGTATAAGTTTGCCGGTGACTATCGGCTGGCTGCCGTATTTGAGCCTTTTTTTCGTCAGCAGGTTAACAGACAAAAGGCCGACATCGTGGTCCCCATCCCAGTTTCTGAGGAAACAATGCAGACACGGGGGTTTAATCAAGTTATGGGGTTACTACCAAACGTTGTCTATCAGTCACCATTGGCGATTAAATCTAATTGGCACAAAGTTAGGCAATCAAGTAAAAATCGTCACGACCGATTACAGTCACCGCAGCCATTTATCATTAGTCGACCTGAACTCATTGCCGGAAAATCCGTCTTAATTGTGGACGATGTATACACAACTGGGCGAACGATTCGACATGCCGCTAAATTAATTCAAGATGCTGGTGCCAGGCAAGTTAACGGTTTAACGTTGGCTCGTTAATAAAAAAATTAGCCAAATAATTGTTAAAGTTAGCGCTTTCTATTATAATAAATACAAGAAAGACATCCGAAGAGTGGTCCTTCGGATGTGTTCTAACCAAGCTAGACTGCTTGTGTTGAAGGGAGAGAAGTTTTATGCTCACATTTAATATTCGTGGAGAAAACATCGAGGTTACTGACGCTATTCGGGATTACGTACAAAAGCGTTTAGCTAAACTCAAGAAATACTTCGAAAAGAACGTAGACTCAACTGCTCACGTAAACTTGAAGGTTTACCAAAATAAGACTGCTAAGGTCGAGGTAACCATTCCGTTGCCTTACTTGACGCTACGAGCAGAGGAAACTTCACCAGATCTTTACGCAAGTGTTGATTTAGTTACCGATAAATTAGAACGTCAGATTCGCAAGTACAAGACTAAGGTTAACCGCAAATCACGTGAAAAAGGCTTTAAGAACGTAGACTTTGCTGCACCGGTCGATGATGAGGCTGCTGAAACAGACGAATCAGAGAATGCCATTTCAGTCGTTAGAACAAAGCGTATTTCATTAAAACCAATGGATAACGAAGAAGCAATCCTCCAAATGGATATGCTTGGCCATGATTTCTTTATCTACGAAGACGCTGATACTAACGGGGTTAGCATCGTCTACCGTCGTAACGATGGTCGTTACGGTTTAATTGAAGCTAGTGAAGAATAGTTTTAAACTTAATGGGTCTGGGACAAATTGTTCCAGACTTTTTCTATCTTTATGCTCAGATAGTTTTAAAAGCTGGGGTTTAATGTTAAAATATCAACTAGTTTGTTTTAATCAGATTTTTACGTTTATAAAGTATTGAGTAGAAGGGATTTAACTAATGGCTAACATTTTAAAGAAATGGGTTGAAAGTGACGCGCGCGAGCTTAAGCGTTTGAGCAAATTAGCTGACCAAGTCAACGAATTCTCAAAGCAGTACGAAAGCTTGTCTGACGACGATCTTAAAGCAAAAACCCCAGAATTAAAGCAACGTTATCAAGATGGTGAAACCCTTGATGACTTGCTACCAGAAGCCTTTGCGGTAGCGCGTGAAGGTGCCAAACGAGTGTTAGGACTTTACCCATTCCATGTTCAAATTATGGGTGGTATTGTACTTCACGAAGGTAACATTGCCGAAATGAAGACTGGTGAAGGTAAGACCTTGACGGCAACGATGCCAGTTTACTTAAATGCCTTATCTGGTGACGGCGTCCACGTTGTGACGGTTAACGAATACCTTTCAGAACGTGATGCAACTGAAATGGGTGAGTTATACAACTGGTTAGGGTTATCGGTTGGATTGAACACCGCTAAAAAAGAACCTGCAGCCAAGCGTGAAGCCTACGCCGCTGACATTACTTATTCAACCAACAGTGAAATTGGATTTGACTACTTACGTGATAACATGGTGGTTTACAAAGAAGACCGTGTTCAACGTCCATTAAACTTTGCTATCGTGGATGAAGTGGATTCAATTTTAATTGATGAAGCCCGGACCCCATTGATCATTTCTGGTCAAGCTACTGGTACGACGCAATTGTATCAACGTGCAGACCGATTTGCGAAGACACTTCATGAAGATGAAGACTTTAAGATTGATTTGGAATCTAAGACGGTTTCATTGAACGAACAAGGTATTCAAAAGGCTGAAGAGTACTTCAACCTGAACAACTTGTACGATACTGACAACACTGCCTTGACCCACCATTTGGATCAAGCACTTAGAGCGAACTTCATCATGCTCCGCGATAAGGATTACGTGGTTTCAGATGGCGAAGTGCTCATCGTTGATTCATTTACCGGTCGGGTTATGGAAGGTCGTCGATTCTCTGATGGACTTCACCAAGCTATCGAAGCAAAAGAAGGCGTTGAAATCCAAGAGGAAAATAAGACGATGGCGAACATCACTTATCAAAATCTTTTCCGGATGTACAAGAAGCTTTCTGGTATGACGGGTACTGCCCGTACTGAAATGGAAGAATTCCGCGAAATTTACAACATGGAAGTTGTAACCGTACCAACTAACAAGCCTGTTGTTCGTGTGGATGAACCAGATTTGCTTTACCCATCATTGGAGTCTAAGTTCGATGCCGTTGTGGCTAAGATTAAAGAGTTACACGAAAAGGGTCAACCAATGTTAATTGGTACTGTTGCCGTGGAAACTTCTGAATACCTGTCACAACGTCTTGATGAAGAGGGTATCCCTCACGTTGTCTTGAACGCTAAGAACCATGCTCGTGAAGCCGAAATCATTATGAATGCCGGCCAACGCGGTGCCGTAACGATTGCGACCAACATGGCTGGACGTGGTACCGATATTAAATTAGGACCTGGTGTCCGTGAAAATGGCGGTTTAGCCGTTATTGGGACTGAACGACATGAATCACGACGGATTGATAATCAACTTCGTGGTCGTGCCGGTCGTCAAGGTGACCCTGGTATGACTCAGTTCTACTTATCACTGGAAGATGATTTGATGAGACGATTTGGTTCTGATCGAATCAAGAACTTCTTACAACGTATGAACGTGGAAGGCGAACAAGCGGTTATCCGGAGTCGGATGATTACTAAGCAAGTTGAATCAGCTCAAAAACGAGTTGAGGGTAATAACTACGATTCACGTAAGAACGTCCTTCAGTATGATGATGTGATGCGTGAACAACGTGAAATTATTTACGGTCAACGTTCACAAGTAATTGATGAAAACAAGTCATTGAAGTGGGTTATCATGCCAATGATTGAACGGACCGTCGAACGAGTGGTTAACTTGCATACGCAAGGCGAACAAAAGGATTGGGATCTTAGTACCATTCTTGATTTCGCTATTTCCGCAATGGTTAGCCCAGACGAAATTAGCCTGAGTGACCTTGAAGGTAAGTCAGCAGCTGAAATCAAGGACTACTTGATGGATATTGCTAACCGCGTTTATGCTGAGAAGCAAGAACAACTTTACGATCCAGCTCAAATGCTCGAGTTTGAAAAGGTTGTTATTCTGCGAGTAGTTGACTCACACTGGACAGACCATATCGATGCAATGGACCAATTACGTCAATCAATCGGGCTTCGTGGCTACGGTCAATTGAACCCACTTGTTGAATACCAACAAGATGGCTACCGGATGTTTGAGGAAATGGTTTCCGACATTGACTATGATGCAACTCGTCTCTTTATGAAGTCAGAAATTCGTCAAAATATTACTAGATAACACGAAACGACATGACGGAATTTCCGCCGTGTCGTTTTTTACAAGGAGCGAAAAACATGGAATTAAGTGACGCAAAAAAACAAATACAAGCCATTCGCAGTGAAATTAATGGCTTTAGGGGGTCTCTTTGACTTAGATGCCCTTAATGAGAGTATTTCGGTTAACGAAAGTAAGATGGCAGAACCGGGCTTCTGGGATAATCAACAAGAGGCTCAAGTGCTGATCGATGAAACAAATGATCTGAAGAAAAAATATGATGATTTCCACCAATTAGAAACTGATTTAGACGATGTGGACGTGCTAATGGAGCTCATTTCAGATGATCCTGATTCGGGAATGGAACAAGAATTTGAGACGCAACTCGACCAGTTACAGTCAAATCTCCGTGATTACCGTTTGGCCCAATTGTTGAGCGGTAAGTATGACAAGAATAACGCAATTCTGGAAATTCACCCAGGGGCTGGGGGAACGGAATCACAGGATTGGGGCTCAATGTTGCTCAGAATGTACACACGCTGGGCAGAAAAGCATCAATTCAAAGTGGAGACTATAGATTATCAACCAGGGGATGTGGCAGGGATTAGTAGTGTTACGGTGCTGATTAGCGGTCGAAACGCCTATGGTTATTTACGTTCGGAAAAGGGCGTTCACCGCTTGGTTCGAATTTCACCCTTTGACTCCGCCGGACGCCGGCATACGTCTTTTGCTTCAATTGATGTCTTGCCCGAATTAGATGACTCGGTTGATATTGATATTAATCCTTCTGACCTACGAATTGACGTTTATCGTGCCAGCGGTGCCGGTGGACAACACGTCAACAAAACGTCATCAGCCGTACGGATTACCCATGAGCCAACCGGTATTGTTGTTGCCAGTCAGGCGCAACGATCACAATTGCAAAACCGGGAAACGGCCATGAACATGTTGAAGGCTAAGTTGTATGAGTTAGAAGAAGAGAAAAAGGCTAAGGAAAAGGCAGCTCTTGAAGGCGTTCAGCTCGATATTGGTTGGGGATCGCAAATTCGTTCTTATGTTTTCCATCCTTACTCAATGGTGAAAGATCACCGAACGAATTACGAAACTGCTAATGTGCAAGGTGTGATGGATGGGGATTTAGATCCGTTTATCAATGCATACTTGCAATATCAACTAGGGGAACAAAATCCGGATTAGTCTGTGCATTTGGCTAAACTGCGATATAATAGGCTTTAAACAATGTCGAGTGAACGCTCGGCAATACATAGTGATAGTGGAGGAATGTTATGAACGTTTGGTGGGTCTTACTTATTTTTATTTGCCAGCCCGTGTTATGGATTGGGATTATCCGCACATGGTTGACGGCAAATCACCGGATTACGCATGAACGAAAAGATTTCCGGAGTGCGGTTTACCGGGAAAAATTCGAAATTCGGCACTTAGTTCTTTGGAGCGCGGGATTAGGGATCCTGACATCCATCGTGACTGTTGTACTGGGACTGATGGTTCCTGTTGAATTTCTCGTCATTTATGAAATCCTTACGGCAGTAATGTTATTAATCTTACCAGGAGCGCTTCTACCCGTGGGGGGATTGATCCTTTCGATTTTAGCGGTGTGGGCGCTGGATTACTTTGGAATAGATGTAGCTAATCAGTTTCAGTTACCATTAGGCCTATCGTTGAGCGATACGGCATCAGCAAATTACTTGGTGTTACTGACGATTGCCATTTTACTAACGGGATTCTTTGTTTCGAGAGTGGGGGGGCGTTACCCTGCACCTCGAATTTTTCAAAAACGACGTGGAAAGCTGGTTGCCGGTTACCCGTTTAAGGAATTGTTATTGATCCCCACCATCTTTTTAGTTCCAGGAGATTGGATCAGTAGTCACTTGGCATTTTGGCCAGTTTTCCAATTAGGTCATCAAAGCGTCACGTTTTTGATTTTGCCGTTGTTAATTGGCTTTAAACTAACGATTTTCAAACAAATTCCCCGCATTGCGTTAAGAGCAATTGGCCGGCGCTTTTTGATTTTGGGTGGCTTAGGTGGTTTATTGATTATTGTTAATTACTTTGTTACCGGGATTGCTTGGTATTCAACCGCAGCTATCGCTGTTATTTACGTGTTAATCGTGCTTCGTTCGATTTGGTACGATCGCCACCAACGGGCTTGGTATTCTCGGGTGGATGAAGGCGTGAGATTACTGGGGATTATGCCAAATACGCCAGCAGCTAAAATGGATTTAACGGTTGGTGATGTTATTTTGGATTGTAACCACCGACCTGTGAGTTCTGAGACTGAATTGTACGAAGCCTTACTATTGAATCCAACGTATTGTCATTTGCGGGTGACAACGCGTGATGGGCAATATAAGATTACTGAAACGGCAATCTTTAAGGATGCGCCACATGAACTTGGCCTAGTCTTATTTAGAGACTAAGAATTCTATAAAAAGGGTTAAAGTCATGAACTAAGCTTGTCTTTATATCGACATCAATTATAAGATAGGTTAAGGTTGGTCAAAGTACCAAGCCTTAACCTATTTATTTTTGTCTCACCAATAAAATGGTAAACTATAAGAAAAGAATGATTACAAGCGATTGGAGAATGAATAATGGCTAAACAATTGACGAGATCAGACGACCGAATCATTGCTGGAGCACTGGGCGGTCTTGCAGAATACTTTGGCATTAATCCGACGTTGGTTCGGGTGCTATATGTGGTACTTAGCGTTTTCCCTGGCCACGTGATAGGCGGAATTTTAATCTACGCCTTACTGGTGACCTTTATTCCAAGTAAACGCTCAAAGGACTCCCTATTCAATACGATGCGCCAAGCAGGGCAAACTCGGCAATCTAATGGTCGAAAAACGCTAAACGATGTTGAAGAAGAAGACAAAAAACATCACGAAGGGGACTAGTTATGAAATTTTGGTTACGAACCTTGATTAATGCGGTGCTGTTTATTGCGCTAGCCGGTTTCTTCAGAGATATGTTTTTTGTTTCTAATATCTGGATTGCGCTAGTGGCCAGTTTGGTTTTGGCATTACTTAATGCGTTGATCAAACCGATTTTATTCCTATTATCGCTACCCATTACTGTGATAACATTAGGGCTGTTCAGTATTGTGATTAACGCGGTGATGTTACAATTGACGGCCTTCTTCGTTGGCGATAGCTTCCAATTTTCGTCCTTTGGGGCGTCATTACTCATTGCGTTATTGATGTCCATTTGCAACACCATCATTTCCAGTTTTGTGAGTTCTAGAAATGCTTAATTTTTCCACTAATAAAACTAGTAAGCCGAACACTTAAAGTGATAAACTTAGTCAAGTGAAAACGGTTGAGGAGGTATAGCTTTGGCAGACAGTGTGACTGTAGCAGAGCTTGTAGAAAACGTCCGGTTGGATGTCTATACTGGTGAGGCCTATTTAAAAGATCGACGCATCACAACTAGTGATATTTCGCGTCCAGGTTTGGAGTTAACCGGCTATTTTGATTATTATCCCGCTAAACGGGTGCAATTATTAGGAATCACGGAAACGTCATTTGCTAAACGGATGACAAGTGCGGAATTGACAGACGTGATGACCAAGATGAGTCGGCCAGAAACGCCGGCGTTTGTGGTGTCGACTTCACTGGAACCACCTAAGGAGTTAGTAAAGGCTGCGGAAGCCGCTAAGATTCCAATTTTGGGTACAAAGGTGACCTCATCCCGGGTGCTTAGTAACATGACGAGTTACTTGGAAGGTCAGTTGGCCGAACGCCAGTCGATTCATGGGGTACTGGTAGATATTTACGGACTAGGTGTGCTTATTACGGGTGATTCTGGAATTGGTAAGAGTGAAACTGCGCTTGAATTAATCAAGCGGGGACACCGATTAATTGCCGATGATCGAGTTGAAGTGTATCAACAAGATGAGCAAACTTTGGTAGGTGAAGCACCTCGAATCCTGAACCATTTACTTGAAATTCGTGGAATTGGGATTATTGATGTGATGAACCTGTTTGGTGCGGGTGCCGTTCGTGGACAAACCGATATTGACTTGATTGTTCACTTGGAGAACTGGTCACCAGATACGCCGTTCGATCGTTTAGGTAATGGTACCGAGTCTAGTCAATTCTTTGATGTTCGCGTGCCAAAGGTCTCGATTCCAGTTAAAACTGGTCGAAACTTGGCCATCATTATCGAAGTGGCGGCAATGAACTTCCGGGCTCGTTCGATGGGCTATGATGCGACAAAAGTATTCGATGATAACCTCAATAGCTTGATTAAAGAAAATTCAAAAAAAGATGATTAGTAAGGAGCTGGCGGTTTCTTGAATACAGCTGCGTTAAATCCAATTGCATTTAATTTGGGACCAATTGAGGTTCACTGGTATGGCATTATCATTGCGTCAGCAGTGATTATTGCAGTTGCCCTGTCTGTTCGTGAGGGTGCTAGAAGAGGAATTCTAGCCGATGATATTTACGATATGATTCTCTGGGCGCTCCCAGTAGCAATTATTTCGGCCCGAATTTACTATGTGGCCTTTGAATGGTCCTATTATCAGCACCATCTGGATCAAATAATCCGGGTTTGGGACGGTGGAATTGCCATTTATGGCTCGTTAATCGGTGCCGGGATTGTGGTGTACTTCTTTACCCGTGCTAAATTCATTCCAACTTGGCTAATGCTTGATGTAGCTGCACCAACGGTTATCATGGCCCAAGGAATTGGACGTTGGGGTAATTTCATGAACCAAGAGGCGTTTGGAAAGGTCACCAGTTTGGCGTTTTTGCAGTCATTGCATTTGCCGGGGTGGTTGATTGAACAAATGAACATTTCTGGCGCCTATCGACAACCGACTTTCTTATACGAGTCGGTCTGGGATATTCTCGGGTTTGTCGTGTTGATGGCGCTACGACACCGGAAGGGCTTATTCCAGCAAGGCGAAGTTTTCCTTTCATACGTGATTTGGTATTCATTCGGTCGCTTCTTCGTTGAGGGGATGCGGACGGACAGTTTGATGATTGGCAACACGCTTCGGGTTTCTCAGTGGCTATCAATCATCCTGTTCGTCGGTGCCATTGTGTTAATCATTTACCGTCGCCGTCGAGCAACCACACCAATGTATTTAGACGGTAATCCATTTGCCAAAAAAGACCAAGTGGTCAAAAAATAAGGAGAGTTACAATGAGCGAAAAAATTGCAGTTTTGGGTGCAGGTTCATGGGGTAGTATTTTAGCCAACCTGTTAGTCGAAAATGGAAACGATGTTAGGCTGTGGTCTTACAACGCCCAACAAGTCGAAGAACTGAACAGCAAGCATACCAACGAAAAGTATCTGCCAAACTTCACTTATTCTGATAAATTAGTGGCTTATTCTGATTTGAAAGAGGCACTGATTGGCGCAGAAACTGTGCTGTTTGTTGTACCAACCCAAGCGGTTCGTTCAGTTGCCAAACCAGTAAATGAAGCCATTGAGGAACTTGGACTCAAGCCTTACTTGATTCACGGCAGTAAGGGGATTGAAGAAAATACTTACCTCCGACTTTCAGAAGTATTAGCTGAAGAAATTCCTGAATCAAATCGGAAGGCAATTTCAGTAATTTCTGGACCAAGTCACGCTGAAGAAGTGGCTAAGAAGGACATCACTTTAATTACTGCGGCCAGTGAAGACTTAGAAGCAGCTCAACATACCCAACAATTATTTATGAATGACTACTTCCGGGTGTACACGAACGATGACGTGATTGGCGTTGAAATTGGTGCTGCCTTGAAGAACATTATTGCCTTAGGTGCTGGTGCCTTGAATGGTTTAGGGTATGGCGACAACGCTAAAGCTGCCTTGATGACTCGTGGACTGGCCGAAATTTCTCGACTAGGTACATCGTTTGGTGCAAATCCATTTACTTTTATCGGTTTGTCAGGGGTTGGTGACATTATTGTCACAGCAACTAGTACAAATTCCCGTAACTGGCGAGCAGGCAACGAATTAGGTAAAGGTGTGCCATTGGATACCGTTGTAAACCAAATGGGAATGGTGATCGAAGGACTGACAACTGTGAAGGCAGCCTACGAGTTGGCTAAGCAACGACACGTTGAAATGCCAATTACCGAAGCCATTTACCAAGTGTTGTACGAAAATAAGGCTGTTAAAGAGGCCATTCGCAATTTGATGCAACGTGAAGGTCGTTCTGAAAACAACGATTAATTTAAAACATAGGAGACGAACTAGGTTATGAGAAAAGTAAAAAAAGCAATTATCCCAGCTGCAGGTTTGGGGACACGCTTTTTACCCGCAACAAAGGCTTTAGCAAAGGAAATGTTACCAATCGTTGATAAACCAACGATTCAATTTATCGTCGAAGAAGCCCGTAAGTCCGGTATCGAAGACATTGTGATCGTGAGTGGTAAGAGTAAGCGGTCAATTGAAGACCATTTTGACTCAAACCCTGAATTGGAAAACAACCTGAGTGCTAAGCACAAGGATGAAATGTTGAAGTTGGTTCAAGAAACAACGGATATCAACTTGTACTTCATTCGTCAATCACATCCACGTGGTTTAGGGGATGCTGTTTTGACTGCCAAGGCCTTCATCGGCAACGAACCATTCGTGGTTATGCTGGGTGATGACATGATGGAAGATAAAGTACCTTTGACCAAGCAACTCATTGATTCATATGAAACCACTGGTGCTTCAACACTTGCTGTGATGAAGGTGCCTCATGAAGACACTGCTAAGTATGGGGTCATTGATCCAAGTGAAGAAGTGAACCCTGGTTTGTACAACGTGAAGTCATTCGTTGAAAAACCAAACCCAGATGATGCACCTTCAGACTTGGCGATTATCGGTCGTTATCTCTTTACACCAGAAATTTTTACTGCCCTTGAAAATACTAAGCCAGGCAAGGGTAACGAAGTGCAATTGACGGATGCCATTGATTTACTGAACACGACTCAACGTGTCTTTGCCCGTGAATTCAAGGGTGATCGTTACGACGTTGGTAACAAGTTTGGCTGGATTCAAACTAACATTGAATACGGCTTGCGCCACCCAGAAGTAAAAGACCAATTACGTGCTTACGTGAAGGAATTGGGCAAAAAGTTGAACGCGGAAGACGCCAAGAAGTAGGCCTGAACGTTTTACTGGACATCCTTACTTTTTGATAGTAGAGTACAGGGTGATACTTTTTCAAGAATGGAGGAAACAAGTTGGCAAGAGAATACGATGTCATCGTGATTGGCGCCGGACCAGGTGGAATGACCAGTGCGCTGTACGCATCGCGTGCGAACCTTTCTGTGTTGATGTTGGATCGAGGAATTTATGGCGGTCAAATGAACAACACGGCAGAAATTGAGAACTACCCTGGTTATTCCTCTATTCTGGGACCAGATTTAGCTCAAAATATGTATGATGGGGCTACGCAATTTGGCGCTGAATACGGCTATGGTACAGTGGAAGCAATCGAAGATCATGGAAGCTACAAGACCGTGAAGACCGATTCTGAAACGTATCAGGCAAAAGCTGTCATTTTGGCAACTGGTTCTGAATACAAGAAGCTCGGCGTGACTGGCGAAGAAGAATTCGGTGGCCGTGGCGTTTCATACTGTGCTGTCTGTGATGGTGCCTTTTTCAAGAACCGGGAAGTCATCGTCGTTGGTGGTGGTGATTCCGCCATTGAAGAGGGGACTTACCTCGCAAAGATTGCTTCTAAGGTAACTGTTGTACACCGTCGCGATAAGCTTCGGGCACAAAAAGTCATTCAAGATCGCGCCTTTGCAAATGACAAAATTGATTTTGTTTGGAATACCAGCGTCGAAGAAATTATCGGCGACGATATGAAGGTGACGGGTGTCAAAGTCATCAATAACGAAACCAATGAAGAAAAGGTCATTGATGCTTCTGGTGTTTTCATTTATATCGGTATTTTACCAATGACGGAATCATTCCGTGACCTTGGAATTACTGACGAAGATGGCTGGATCTTGACTAATGACAAGATGGAAACTAAAGTACCTGGTATTTACGCAATTGGTGATGTACGTAAGAAAGATTTACGTCAAATTACCACAGCCGTTGGTGAAGGCGGACTTGCAGGCCAAGGTGTCTTTAACTACATCGAAAGTTTGAACGAGCAAAAAGTCAGTGCTGAATAGGCATTTTGATCATAAATTCAACTAAATGAGGAGTTCCGCGAGTGGCCGAGATGGTTGCCCCGGGACTCTTTTGTTTACTCGAAGAGGGCAGGTTAACTTTCAATTGTAATCAGTGGCGAAAATATGTTCGGTATGGTAAAATGATTTGGAAAAAGACGGGAAGGCGATTGCTTTCCTTTTTTTGAGTGGAAAAATTTGGAGGTTACGTATGATAGAACGTGATAGTAATCGTAAGTTTAATTTAGTTTCTAAATACCAGCCAACCGGTGATCAACCAACGGCAATTAAGCAGTTGACTGATGGAATCGTTTCTGGAAAGAAAGCCCAGATTCTTTTGGGAGCCACTGGGACGGGGAAAACGTTCACCATTTCAAATGTGATTAAGAACGTTAACAAGCCAACCTTGATTTTGTCTCATAACAAGACGTTGGCTGGTCAATTGTACGGTGAATTTAAGGAGTTCTTCCCTGATAACGCCGTTGAATACTTTGTGAGTTACTATGATTACTATCAACCAGAGGCATATGTGCCTTCAAGTGATACTTATATTGAAAAAGACTCATCGATTAACGATGAGATTGATAAACTTCGACATTCGGCCACCAGTTCATTACTCGAACGTAACGACGTGATTGTAGTGGCCTCAGTTTCGTCAATTTTTGGTTTGGGTGATCCAACGGAATATCGTGATCACGTGGTATCTTTACGTGTTGGTCAAGAAATTGAACGTAATGAATTGATGCGCAAACTCGTAGATATTCAATTTGATCGTAATGATATTGATTTTCAACGTGGCCGTTTCCGGGTCCACGGCGATGTGATTGAAATCTTCCCAGCTTCACGTGACGAACGGGCTTTACGAGTTGAATTTTTCGGTGATGAGATTGATCGAATTCGAGAAGTGGATTCACTGACTGGAGAAGTGGTCGGCGACCGTGAGCATGTGGCTATTTTCCCGGCAACCCACTTTATGACTAATGAAGACACCATCGATACGGCTATTGAAGGTATTGAAGCTGAGCTAAAGGACCGCTTGGCTTACTTTGAAAAAGAAGGTAAGCTGCTGGAAGCGCAAAGGCTTGAGCAACGGACAACGTATGATATTGAAATGCTCAAGGAAATGGGCTATACAAACGGGATTGAAAACTATTCTCGTTTTATGGATGGCCGTAAACCTGGCGAGCCACCATATACGCTCCTTGATTTCTTCCCAGATGACTTTTTAATTGTGGTCGATGAATCCCACGTCACCATGCCTCAAGTTCGAGGTATGTACAATGGTGATAGAGCTCGGAAACAACAATTGATTGACTATGGCTTCCGGTTACCAAGTGCGCTGGATAACCGTCCTTTACAGTTAGAGGAGTTCGAGCAGCATGTGAATCAAATCGTGTACATGTCTGCGACGCCAGGACCTTATGAAGCTGAGAAGACGAATGATGTAGTCGAACAAATTATTCGACCAACCGGTTTGCTGGATCCAATCGTTGAAGTTCGCCCAATTATGGGGCAAATGGATGATTTGGTTGGGGAAATTCATAAGCGGACTGAAGCAGATGAACGTGTCCTAGTAACTACGTTAACCAAGAAGATGGCGGAAGATTTAACTGACTATCTGAAGGATCTCGGTATCAAGGTTGCCTATTTGCATAGTGATATCAAGACACTTGAACGAACCGAAATTATTCGAAATTTACGTTTAGGTAAATACGATGTCTTAATTGGGATTAATCTGTTACGAGAAGGAATTGATGTTCCTGAAGTGTCGTTGGTCACAATTTTGGATGCAGATAAGGAAGGCTTTTTACGTAACGAACGTTCCCTGATTCAAACGATGGGTCGGGCCGCACGAAATGAGCACGGAAAAGTTATTATGTATGCTGACAAGGTGACGGAGTCTATGCAAAAAGCCATGGACGAAACCGCAAGACGTCGTACGATTCAGGAGAAGTACAACGAAGAACACGGCATTACACCGAAGACGATTAAGAAAGATATTCGTGAGTTAATTTCGGTGGTTAAGCCAAATGAAAAATCAGGCGAAAAGGATGACTTCTTGGAGACCGATTTTGATGAAATGACGAAAGAACAACAAAAAGCGATGATTAAACAACTTGAAGATCAGATGCGCGAATCCGCTAAGAAACTGGACTTTGAGCAAGCCGCAACACTTCGTGATACAATTCTAGAATTAAAAGCGGAAATGTAATGACGAACTGAATTGGGAGGGAAATTAATTGGCAAATGACCAAATTGTTATTCATGGGGCAAGATCACATAATCTAAAGGACATCGACGTTTCACTCCCGAAGAATAAGCTAGTCGTCGTGACGGGACTATCTGGTTCAGGAAAGAGTTCACTTGCGTTTGACACCTTATATGCTGAGGGCCAGAGACGATACGTGCAAAGTTTGTCGGCGTATGCTAGACAATTCTTAGGTCAGATGGACAAACCGGATGTTGACTCGATTGACGGCTTATCGCCCGCTATTTCGATTGACCAAAAGACGACATCGAAGAACCCGAGATCGACCGTCGGAACGGTTACTGAAATCAACGACTATTTACGTTTATTGTGGGCGCGGGTTGGAAAACCTATCTGTCCTAATGATGGAACTGAAATCGCCAGTCAGACTGTAGAACAAATGGTGGACCGCGTCCTTCAGTTACCAGAGCGGACTAAGGTTCAAATTATGGCACCAATCGTTCGGCAAAAGAAGGGCCAACACAAAAAGGTTCTTGAGCGAATTAAACGTGAAGGATTCGTCCGTGTTCGAGTAGATGGCGATATTCGCGATATTGATAGTGAAATTGAGTTAGAAAAGAATAAGGCACATTCAATCGACGTTGTGGTTGACCGAATTGTTGTTAAAGAAGGCATTCGTTCACGGCTCTTTGATTCATTTGAAGCTGCCTTGCGGATGAGCGACGGCTATGCCGTTGCTGATTTAGTTGACGACAAGCCAATTCTCTTTTCAGAACATTATTCATGTCCTATCTGTGGATTCACAGTTGGTGAACTCGAACCACGTTTGTTTTCATTTAACGCTCCATTTGGCGCTTGCCCTGATTGTGATGGCTTGGGCGTCAAGTTGGAAGTCGATCAAGATTTGGTTGTGCCAGATGAAACGAAAACCCTCGCTGAGGGCGCATTGGCACCTTGGAACCCAATCAGTTCACAATACTACCCAGCAATGCTGGAACAAGCTGCTGAACAGTTTGGCGTTGACATGGACACGCCTTGGAATAAGCTCAGTGAAGCTGACCAAGATTTTGTGTTGTATGGTTCAAAAGGTAAAACTTTCCATTTCCACTTCCAAAGTGATTTTGGTGGAGTGCGCGACACGGATGCCCCATTTGAAGGGGTTATCAATAACGTTAACCGCCGTTACCATGAAACCAACTCGGATTTCACACGAGACCAAATGCGGTCATACATGCGGGAATTAACCTGCCAAACGTGCCATGGATATCGGCTTAACGCACAAGCATTGAGCGTTAAAGTTAACGGTAAGCACATTGCGGAAGTTTCAGATTTAGCAATCGGCAAAGAGCTTACTTACTTTAAGGATCTAACCTTTGGTGAACAAGATGAAGTCGTTGCAAAACCAATTCTGAAGGAAATCAGAGACCGTTTGGTATTCTTGGAAAACGTGGGTCTCGACTATTTGACGTTGAGTCGTTCCGCTAGAACGTTATCTGGTGGCGAAGCCCAACGAATCCGGTTAGCAACGCAAATTGGCTCCAATCTTTCTGGGGTGCTTTATATTCTTGATGAGCCTTCCATTGGGTTACACCAACGTGATAACGACCGTTTGATCAGCTCTTTGAAGAAGATGCGTGACTTAGGTAATACGCTGGTCGTGGTTGAGCATGACGAAGATACGATGAAAGCAGCCGACTATCTAATCGATATTGGCCCAGGTGCCGGAGATAACGGTGGCCGAGTGATGGCTGCCGGAACGCCTAAGCAAGTTGAAAAAACGAAAAAATCGATCACTGGTCAATATTTATCTGGTCAGAAGTTTATCCCAGTACCTTTAGAGCGTCGAAAGGGGAACGGTAAGAAGATTAAACTAACAGGGGTCACGGAAAACAACTTGAAGAATATTTCAGTAGATTTTCCGCTTGGTAAGTTTATTGGTGTTACCGGTGTTTCTGGTTCTGGGAAGTCAACTTTGGTTAACTCCGTTTTGAAACGAGTATTAGCTCAAAAGCTGAATCATAATTCAGAAAAGCCTGGAAAGTACAAGTCCATTACTGGATACAAGAACATTGAGAAAATTGTGAACATCGATCAAAGCCCGATTGGTCGAACACCAAGAAGTAACCCGGCGACATATACCGGCGTCTTTGATGATATTCGTGGGTTGTTTGCGCAAACCAATGAAGCTAAGATGCGCGGTTATCAAAAGGGCCGTTTCAGTTTCAACATCAAGGGTGGTCGTTGCGAAGCCTGTCATGGGGATGGCATTTTGAAGATCGAGATGAACTTCTTGCCTGATGTTTACGTGCCATGTGAAGTTTGTCATGGTAAGCGATACAATTCAGAAACCCTTGAAGTAACCTATAAGGGAAAGAATATTGCTGAGGTCTTGGATATGACGGTCACGGAAGCTCTCGACTTCTTTGGCGCTATTCCTAAGATTAGCCGTAAAATTCAAACCATTGCGGATGTTGGCCTGGGTTATGTCAAACTTGGACAACCCGCAACCACCCTTTCTGGTGGTGAAGCACAACGTATGAAACTGGCCTCTGAGCTTCAGAAGCGCTCGGATGGGAAGAACTTCTATATTCTTGATGAACCAACCACAGGACTTCATATGGACGATATTAAGCGTCTTCTGGTAGTGCTTGAACGATTAGTTGATGCTGGAAATACGATTCTTATTATCGAGCATAATCTAGATGTGATTAAGTCAGCCGATTATTTAATTGACTTAGGTCCTGAAGGTGGCGACGGCGGTGGACAAGTCATTGCCACTGGAACCCCTGAAGATATTGCTCAGGTTAAAGAAAGCTATACCGGTCAGTACTTGAAGCCAGTGCTAGAACGGGATACGCAACGAACCAAAGAAATGAAGTAACAACTTGATCACGCCTGAATGGGCGTGATTTTTTATTTGAAACGGCAAATTCTATAATTAATCCGAACAGAAATTAAAAAGCCCAAAGCAATCACTTACAATGGTAGTAGCTAATTCCAACCAATATAGGGAGTGATTACT
>NZ_BBJM01000027.1 GCF_000740055.1 Secundilactobacillus oryzae JCM 18671
GATAGTGGTTTTACTAAAGCCTGAATAATCGGCAATATATTGAAGTGAGTGCTTTTCATGATGAAGTGTTTCGATGACAACGCGGTCTTCAAATGATAAAATAGTGGTGCCCATAAAGGTCCTTCTTTCTAATGGAATGTTGTGGTGACACCATTAAAGACCTTTATGGGTTTTTCTGTCCACTAATATGTTCAACTTAAATTTTACAATCTACCGAGAGCAAAAAAAGCCGCCATCCAGGTCATATATCTGGATGGCGGTTTTGTCGTTTTAATTATTTTTCGTTTGGATCCTTAACATCGTAGTCCGCGTCGTTCATAGCTTCAACATTTCCAAGAAGGTAGCCGTTACCAACTTGAGAGAAGAAATCATGGTTAGCAGTTGACGTTGAAATCCCGTTCATAACGATTGGGTTCACGTCTTCAGCGGTGTCTGGGAAGAGTGGATCTTGTCCAAGGTTCATTAAAGCCTTGTTGGCATTGTAACGAATGAATGTCTGAACCTCGTCCGTCCAGCCAACCTGATCATAAACCAAGTGAGTGTACTTTTCTTCATTATTGTATAAGTCATATAAGAAGTTGTACATCCAATCTTTCAATTCTTGTTGCTCGTTTTCACCGAGTTCGTTGAAAGCGAGTTGGAATTTGTAACCAATGTAAGTTCCGTGAACTGATTCATCACGAAGGATTAATTTGATGATTTCAGCAACGTTAGCCAACTTGTTGTGACCAAGGTAGTAGAGTGGCGTGAAGAAGCCGGAATAGAATAGGAACGTTTCTAGGAACACACTAGCAATCTTTTTCTTGAGTGGATTAGCATCATCATGATAAAGATTGTAAATCCGATGGGTTTTGTTTTGAAGGAATTCTTCGGTATCACTCCATTGGAAAATTTCTTCGATTTCGTCAGGGGTGTTCAATGTGGAGAAGATTGACGAATAACTTTTGGCATGAACTGATTCCATGAACTGGATGTTGTTGAGCACGGCAGTTTCATGTTTCGTCCTGACGTCGCGACGAAGGGCTGCCATGCCATCTTGAGACTGCAAGGTATCCAGCAAGGTAAGGCCACCGAAAACGTGACCTACGACCCATTTGTGATCGTCATCAAGCGTCCGCCAGTCAGCTAAATCATTAGAAATTGGAATCCGGGTATCCAGCCAAAACTGTTCTGTTAACTTCTCCCATGTAGCTTTATCGATTTGATCGGAAATCTCGTTCCAATTAATCGCTTCATAATTACTCTCAGACATTTTTCCAAACTCCTTAAATTGAATTAACGACTAAATGACGCAACTTTCACATTGGTTTGAACCAACTTCATCTTGATCGTCAGTAAACGTACGGACGTAGTAAATGGACTTGATTCCCTTACGATAAGCGTAGTTTCTCAAGATGCTCAGGTCACGTGTGGTCATTTTGTCAGTTCTACCATTTTTCCATTCGTAGAGGCCGGCCGGAATCGTTGATCGCATGAATAGCGTTAGGCTCATTCCTTGGTCCACATGTTCTTGGGCAGCGGCGTAAACGTTGATGACTTTACGCATATCCATATCATAGGCAGACATGTAATAAGGCATGGTGTCGTTTGAGAGGTATGGCGCGGGATAGTAAATTTTCCCGATCTTCTTCTCTTGACGCTCTTCCACACGATTAATGATTGGGTGAAGACTAGCCGTTGTATCATTAATATACGAAATTGAGCCGTTTGGTGCAACTGCCAATCTGTTTTGATGATAGAGGCCGTCCTTCATGACAGCTGATTTAAGGGCGTTCCAATCTTCTTTTGAAGGAATAAAAATATCTTTGAAAAGTGTTTTTACTTCTTCAGATTGAGGTCCCCAATCCTTAGTAATGTATTTATCGAAATACTTACCTGAGGCATAGTCGCTCTTTTCGAAATTGTAGAAGGTCGTATGACGTTCTTTGGCAATTTCGTTTGAAGCTTTTAGTGTCCAATAGTTAAGGAGCATGAAGTAAACACTCGTGAAGTCGGTAGAAGTGGTTGAGCCATAGTAGATGTGGTTCTTGGCAAGAAAACTATGCAGCCCCATGGCACCTAAACCAATCGTGTGAGCGAGTTTGTTACCATTTTGAATTGAAGGGACCACATCAATGTCAGAGGCGTCAGTCACAAAGGTGAGCGCGCGCACCATCGTTTCGACGGATTGACCAAAGTGGGGGCTATTCATCAAGTTCATGATGTTGGTTGACCCCAAGTTACATGAAATATCACGACCAAGTTGGGTGTATTCCTGGCGGTTGTCGACGGTAGAAGGTGTTTGAACCTGAAGAATTTCTGAACACAGGTTACTCATGACAATCTTACCGTCAATGGGGTTAGCACGGTTAGCTAAATCAATGTTGATGATGTAAGGATAACCGGATTCTTGTTGCAACTTACCAATCTCAGTTTCCAGTTCTCGAGCAGGCATCTTTTTCTTACGAATATTTTTGTTGGCTACCATGTTGTCATACTCTTTGGTAATGTCAATGTAAGAGAAAGGTTCACCGTATTCGCGTTCAACATCGTAGGGGCTGAATAGGTACATATCCTCGTTAGCCTTAGCAAGTTCGTAGAATTTATCTGGGACGGTCACACCGAGTGACAAAGTCTTCAGACGAATCTTTTCGTCGGCATTTTCCTTTTTGGCAGATAAGAAATCAACGATATCGGGATGGAAGACGCTAAGGTAAACTACACCGGCACCTTGACGTTGGCCAAGTTGGTTTGAGTATGAAAAACTGTCTTCTAAGAGCTTCATGACGGGGACAACACCACTTGCGGCGCCATCAATATGCTTGATTGGATCGCCAGCACCACGAAGGTTTGAGAGGTTGATCCCGACACCACCACCGATTCGGGAGAGTTGGAGAGCCGAGTTAATGGTCCGACCAATCGTGTTCATATCATCAGTTGTTTGGATGAGAAAACACGAAACGAGTTCACCACGTCGCTTACGACCCGCGTTCAGAAAACTAGGAGTAGCAGGTTGGTAGCGCTGGTGAATAATTTCGTCGGCCAAGTTCATGGCTAATTTTTCGTCACCATCTGCAAAGTAGAGGGCATTCATTGCAGCACGGTCAGCAAAGTTTTCGAGGTAGTAATCGCCATCGTCGGTCTTTAAGGCGTACTGAGCGTAAAATTTGTAGGCAGCCATAAATGATTTAAAATGAAAGTTTTGTTGATTTAAGTAATCATAGAGCTTTTCAATGAAAGAAAAATCGTACTTGTTGAAAAAGTCAACTTCAATATAGTCATGTTGTAATAGATAATCGAAACGCTCGCGCAATGAATCGAAATGATACATGTTTGGCGCAACGTTTTCCTTCAAAAAGGCTTCAAGTGCCTCTTGGTCTTTATGTAGCGGAATCTGACCATTTACCGGAATATTAATTTCGTTGTTCAGATCGTAATAGGTAGGGTTACTGATGTTTTTTAGAGTCATATCACAATTCTCCCTTTCTCAAATGGCGTAAAATAAAAAAGGCCGAAGCCTGAATTTTCATAGCATCGTCGCCCTGATTAGTCTACTATATAAGATGTACAAAAAATTAGTAGAGGTGCCTAGCTTGCAATTTTGCTAAGCATTTGGGGTTGGAAACCAGAGATAACCGGTTGGCCTTCTGCTTCGATAACTGGAAGCGATTGGAAACCTTTTTCTTTGAGATAATCAATATATTGTGGTTGCTCGTTGATATTGATTTCTTCGAAGGACACATTGTGTTCTGAAAGGAAACGCTTTGTCATCTTGCATTGCATACAATTATTCTTAGAATATACCGTTACTTTTGCCATAAAAAATTCCTCCCAACAATTAACTAATACCTAAAGTGTACACCAGATTTAGAAAAAAACAATAAAAACAGCCCCCATATTTTGTGCTTTTGAAGGGCTCAAATACTAAATATAGCGAAAAAGCGCTTTCTAAAGCAGTTAGTGAAATTTAAATTTTTTTCGATTTGAGAAAGGAAAATGAAGAAAATGGCAGAACATTATTATACTCATAATCCAGATGTGGCTCACGAAGAGAAACATTTCGAATTTACATTACTGGGAAATACGTTACGGTTTGTAACCGATAACGGCGTGTTCTCTAAGCGTACGATTGATTTTGGCTCCCGGGTTTTATTAGATAACGCTACGTTAGCTGAAATTCCAGACGGAGATATCCTTGATTTAGGTGCGGGGTACGGTCCGATTGGCCTATCTGTTGCAAAAAAGCTTCCTGAAAGGCACGTCGATATGGCGGACGTGAACGAATTAGCACTTAGTCTAGCTCGCCAGAATGCAACTGCTAACAACATTGAGAATGTCACCATTTTTACGTCGGATACTTACGATGCCATCACGCAGCAGTACGCTTTGATTTTGACGAATCCACCAGTACGTGCAGGAAAATCAGTCGTTGATGCCATGTTGACGGGTGCGGCCACTCATTTGATAACGGGCGGTCACTTAAACGTGGTCCTTCAGAAGAAGCAAGGTGCCCCATCTGCAAAGAAGCTGATGACCGAGGTTTTTGGCAACTGTGAAATTATCAAGAAGGATAAAGGCTACTATATATTAGACAGCGTGAAAGAGTAGGAGAACCAAATGAACAACGAACCAACTTATTTTATGAAGGAAGCACTGGTGGAAGCGAAAAAGGCGGCTTTGATTGGGGAGGTTCCGATTGGAGCGGTGGTCGTTCATGACGGTCAGATTATTGGTCGTGGGCACAATTTGCGGGAACACGCTAATGAAGCAGGGGCTCATGCGGAAATGATTGCAATTACAGAAGCAAATCACGTTTTAGGTAGTTGGCGGCTTTTGGACTGTGACCTTTACGTGACGGTTGAGCCTTGTCCGATGTGTAGCGGTGCCCTGATCAATTCGCAAATCAAACGTGTATACTTTGGCGCGAGAAATCCTAAAGCGGGGACGGTGAGGTCCTTGTATCAACTTGTTGAGGATGAGCGCTTTAATCACCAAGTCGAAGTAGTTGAAGGTGTAATGGCGGAGGAAGCTGCGGCGGAAATGAAGCAATTCTTTCAGGCGGCTAGAAAACGACGTAAAGCTAAGAAAGATTTACCAAACCAACAGTAAAAGACTGGAAATTTTTATTTAGATACGTTATGATGGTATTTGCCGAAAGGCCTTGGAGCAAAGGTAGACTTACGAATCGTGTCAGGTCCGGAAGGAAGCAGCACTAAGTTTGCTTTGCTTTGTGCTCCAAGTTATATAGCTAATTAATAAGTTGTGACGTAAGTGATTATGTCGCAACTTTTTTCATATCTTAGACCCAATCTGAGGTGGATTAAGGATAGTGAAAACTTTATGCAGGTCGTTGGAATTGACATTTAATCGCTGTATAATACTTAGGTTGGGTATTAACGAAATCAGAAATTTAGAGGGGTAAGAGCATGAGCTACCAAGCATTGTATCGGGTATGGCGTCCGCAGCGTTTTGATGAAATTATTGGTCAAGAGTTAATCACCAAGACTTTGAAGAACGCCTTGATTACTAAGCAGACCAGCCATGCCTACCTATTTGCGGGGCCCAGAGGGACTGGGAAGACCTCGGCCGCCAAAATTTTTGCGAAGGCAGTGAACTGTCGCTTCCTCAAGGACGGCGAGCCATGTAATGAGTGTGATACCTGTAAGGCCATCACGGCCGGTACGTTGAACGACGTGATTGAAATCGATGCGGCTTCTAATAACGGCGTCGAAGAAATTCGTGACATCCGTGATAAGGCGAAATACACGCCAACTGAGGCTGATTACAAGGTTTACATCATTGATGAAGTGCATATGCTGTCTACTGGCGCATTTAACGCGCTTTTAAAGACGTTAGAGGAACCACCAGCAAACGTAATTTTCATCCTGGCGACTACGGAACCCCATAAGATTCCGGCAACCATTATTTCAAGAACCCAGCGCTTTGATTTTCGGCGTATTAAGGCATCTGATAGCTTTAACCGAATGAAGTACATCCTCGATGAAAAGGGTGTTACCTATGATGAGCAAGCACTGAAAGTTATCGCTAAGGCGGCTGAAGGTGGTATGCGGGACGCTTTGAGTATCCTTGATCAAGCTCTGTCGTTTGGCGACAATGAAATTACACTGGAAAATGCCTTGTTGGTCACTGGTTCAGTGGAAAAAGGACTGCTCACGACGTACCTAGAGCAAGTCGTTGGCAACCAGACAACGGATGCTTTGATTACGCTGCAAAAGGTTTTAGAAGAGGGCAAGGACGCTCACCGATTTATCGAGGACGTGCTTGATTATCTCCGTAACTTGCTGCTGTATCAGCAAGCACCGGATATCGTGGCGGAAAACTCGCTGGGGGATGTTCCCGAAGAAATTAAGACGTTCTCCAGTCAGTTAACGGCAAGCGACCTGTTCCAGGCGATTAACATCCTGAATGGCATCCAATCACAAATGCGGTTAACCAATCATCCAGACATTTATTTGGAAGTCTTAACCATTCAACTGGCTCAGATTAAGGGTGGTACGCCGGTAACGGCTGCTACACAGAAACCGGAAGCGGCGACCGTATCTGCTGCACCGACCAGCGAGGAACTGGCATCATTATCCGAACAGGTGGCTCAGTTGAAGCAACAGGTTAAAGAGTTAAAGCTGGTCAAGACAACCGGTGAACCAGCCCCATCAGTGGCGAAAACGGTTGAAAAGCCGAAGAAGCCAGCGGGCCGAGAAAGTCGTGTTAATTTGGCAAAGGTTTATCCAGTGCTAGACACGGCCGCTCGAAACGAGTTGGCTCAGATTCAGCAAGTCTGGTCCGACTTGATGCAAATCCTCTCGGTGACTCAGCGAGCTGTTATGCACGTGGCAGAGCCTGTTGCGGCTAGCAAAGACGGCCTTATCGTTGCGTTTGACTACTCGTTCTTATTCCAAAAGGCGACTCTCGATAGCGAATTGCTGGATGCTCTTGAAAATGGGTTGGATCGATTGATTGGTCATTCACCTACTATCGTCTTTGTGCCAAAAGATCAATGGCCACAAATTCGTAAAGATTATCTAGTGCAACACAAGGATCAGTTAGCCAATAATGCTAATCAAAGTGACGCACCAGAAACCGGTGAACCGCAAGAACCAAGTCTATCGGCAGAAGCCCCAAAAGCGGAGCCAGATCCAGTGGTGACCAAGGCAACCGATTTATTTGGCACCGATATTGTAGATATTAAACAAGACTAAATTTAAAGGAGTTTGAAACTTATGATGCGTGGAATGGGAAACATGGGCAATATGATGAAACAAATGAAGCAAATGCAAAAAAAGATGGCTGAGGAACAAGAAACGTTAAATAACACTGAATTTACTGGTGTGGCGCCAGATGATATGGTCAAAGCAGTTTTCACTGGCGACCGTCGGATGAAGGACTTAGCTATTAAACCAGAAGCCATTGATCCTGATGACCCTGATATGCTTTCTGATGTTATTTTGGCAGCTGTTAACGATGCCTTGGCACAAGTGGACAAAGCTACGGAAGACACTATGGGCAAGTATACTAAGGGCCTAGGAATGTAATTTAAAATGAGGTAATGAGCATGCAATATCCTGAACCAATTGCAAAATTAATAGATAGTTACATGAAACTTCCGGGCATTGGGAGTAAGACGGCCACTCGGTTGGCTTTTTACACCCTGGATATGGACGAGGAAGACGTAAATGGTTTTGCGAAGTCCTTGATGTCTACGAAGAAGGACCTGACAACGTGCTCAATCTGTGGCAACATCACTGAACAAGATCCATGTGAAATTTGTCGTGATAAAACTCGTGATCAGAGCCAGGTCCTGGTGGTTGAACAGGTGAAGGACATCATGGTTATGGAACGTATGCGCGACTTCCACGGGTTATACCATGTCCTAAATGGCGTGCTATCTCCAATTGAAGGCAAGGGGCCGGAAGATATCAATATTGCGAGCCTACTCAAACGCCTTCAAGTTAATAAGGAGATTCATGAGGTGATTGTTGCTACGAATGCGACGCCAGAAGGTGAAGCGACGGCGATGTATATTGCCCGGTTGGTCAAACCTGCTGGGATTAAGGTGACACGTTTGGCGCACGGACTTTCTGTGGGGAGTGATATCGAGTACGCTGACGAGATGACTTTGTCCAAGGCGGTTCAAGGTCGAACTGAAATTTAGTCTGAGGTGATCTTTTGTTTGGAAAAAAGAAGCAACAATTAAGAAAGCAATACGATACCTTTTTGTTAGACGTTATCGAACGTGCTAAAGCTGAATGGGATCACGCCCAAGAAACCGAAGAAGCTGTTCAAGAGGTTGACGGTGAGATTGTCAGTCAAACGGCAATTGCAAAGCAAAAATATCTCTTCTTATTTCGCGAAGCAAGAAGACGTGGTACAAGAGGAACCCGAATTCAAGCAACGGTATACCAGGATTAAAGAGCTAGCTGAACTAGCTCTTTTTCTTTGGTTTACATGGGAACCAAATAGACATCAATTCCCATATCAAGTACAATAAAAATATCAATTAAAAATGAGGTTGTTAGCATTGGCTGGTAAATTTATTACGTTTGAAGGGCCTGATGGGGCCGGGAAAACCACCGTTTTAAAGTTGGTTGCCGAACAGTTAAATGAGATTTTGGGTGATCAAATGATCCTGACGCGTGAGCCAGGTGGCAATCCGATTTCGGAACAAATCCGCAACATTATTTTGGACCGAAAAAATACCGAGATGGATGTTCGCACAGAAGCGTTACTATACGCGGCAGCGAGACGACAACATTTAGTGGAAACAATTTTGCCGGCATTGCAATCCGATAAAATCGTGCTGTGTGACCGTTACGTTGACAGTTCGATTGCTTATCAAGGGGCCGGTCGTGAAATTGGGGAACAGGAAGTGGCAGATATGAACTTATTTGCGACTGGTGGATTAACGCCTGATTTAACGTTGTACTTTGAAGTACCTGTGACGGTTGGCCTCGCTAGAATTAAGCAGCATCGAGCTGCGGATGACGTTGATCGCTTAGATTTAGAAAAACAGGCATTTCATGATCGTGTGCATAGTGCCTACGAAAAATTAGCACAGGAGAATCCCGAGCGCATTCGGACAATCGATGCCACTCAACCCGTTGAAAAAGTAGTAAACGAAACACTGATGATTTTGAAGCAAGCATTGAATAAGTAGAAAGGGGATTATGCTATGAAGCTGCTTATTGCAATCGTTCAAGACAAGGATGCTAGTCGTCTTAGTAACGATTTTATTGAAAATGATATTCGAGCTACCCGTTTGTCAACAACTGGAGGCTTCTTGAAGTCCGGTAATACGACTTTCATGATTGGAATCGACGAGGAACGAATTGATGAGGTGTTGAGTCTCATCAGAGAATCATCACATACTAGACAACAATTCATGACACCTCCAGTTAATTTGGATGCGCAGCTTGATAGCACCTCTTCTTATCCGATTGAAGTTCAAGTTGGTGGGGCCACCGTTTTTGTAGTCCCTGTTGAACAGTTCCATCAATTCTAGTGGGGAAATTATGTCTAAGGAAGCAATCGAGAGAATTATAACGAAGCAACCCAAGCTGGCACAGCATTTTATGACTGTTATTGGGGAGAATGAGTTAACGCATGCTTATCTATTTGTTGGTGAATCCGGTAGTGGCCAAGTGGCCCTAGCGGAGCTCATTGCCATGCGTTTGTTTTGCCATAACGTTGATGATACGGGGATGCCGTGTGGTGTTTGCTATGAGTGTCAGCGAATTCAGACGCAAGAACATCCCGATGTTGTAGAGGTTAAACCGGATGGTCAGAGTATTAAGGTGGATCAGGTTCGATTCTTAAAATCGGAATTCTCTAAGAGTGCGGTTGAAGGCAATCAGAAAGTCTTCATTGTGGCAGATGCAGAGAAAATGACAACTAGTGCGGCAAATAGTCTATTGAAGTTTATTGAAGAGCCAACCGGAAATACGATTGCAATTTTAACGACGAGCAATCGGAGCCTTATTTTACCAACCATTTTGTCACGAACTCAGATTGTCGAGTTCCCAAAGCTATCCCTCACACAGTTGCGAGAATCAGCGATTGAGTCTGGTATTGCCAAGAGTACAGTCAATCTGGCGATGGCCATCACAAACGATATTGAGCAAATGAAACAATTTAGTGAGAACGATTGGTTAGCGCAAGTGCAGGTGGCTGTGGGAAAGTGGTTCAGTAAGCTGACTCAGCGTGATGATATGGCTGTTATTCAAATTGCAACGGATATTATGCCACTAGCGCAGGATAAAGCCTCGCAGCAAGTAATCTTGGATGCCATGACAGCCATTTGGCATGAAACGCTGAATCAGCATTTCCAGCTTAAAACGGCCGAACAATCAGCTTTTCCCCAACAAAAAGCCATCATCGATAAGGCGCGGTTAGCAATCAATCAACGCCAGCTGATTTCAATTATCCAGGATTGCTTGGAGACCCGACGTGAATTTTTAGGAAATATTGGGTTCCAAAGCATCGTCGAATCATTAACACTGAAAATTCTGAGTCAATTAGCATGAACGCAAGCAACCGAGAGAGTAAATTGCAGGTGAGATTTTGAATAAAAAAGAATTATATGACAGTTTTATAGCGTTGACTAAGGCGACCCAGGCTAATTTGGAGCAACTTCAATTGCTCCAATCAGAGATCAGCCAAGTCATTGAGCAAAATGCGGAACTTGAGATTGAAAATGAGCATTTACGTGATTTACTTAACCAGTCAAAAGGTTCAGCGAAGGAACCCCAGTTATCTAAGTCCCGCCAGAATCTGGAAAAATTATATGAAGAGGGCTTTCACGTTTGTAAAGAATGGTATGGCAAACGGCGTGAGGATGATGAAGCGTGTGCGTTTTGCATGGAAGTTATTTACCGTGAAGGTTAGTCAGCTAGAATAGGAGGTGACGCAAAATCGAGACTCAGCAAAGTTTTGCCCCACGTGGGGACGGTGCCGGAACGTTATATTTAGTCCCAACACCGATTGGCAATCTTCAGGATATGACGTTTCGAGCTGTCGGAATTTTAAAGAGCGTTGCCCTAATTGCGGCAGAAGATACACGAAATACCCAGAAATTATTGAATCATTTTGAAATTAAAACGAAGCAAATTAGTTTTCATGAGCACAACTCAACTGAACGCATTCCCCAGTTAATTGCCAAGCTACAGCAAGGCGAGGACATTGCACAGGTGAGTGATGCCGGAATGCCATCTATCAGTGACCCCGGACAAGACCTGGTTGCAGAAGCGGTTCGACTCGGATTAACGGTTGTGCCGTTACCTGGTGCCAACGCCGCCTTGACGGCGTTGATTGCGTCTGGGATTACGCCACAACCTTTCTACTTTTATGGTTTTTTGAATCGGAAGAAAAGTGAACAAAAGCAAGAAATTCAAGAACTGGTTCAACGACCAGAGACGCTGATTTTTTATGAGGCACCACACCGGTTAAAGGAAACGTTGAAGGCGTTGTTGAATGGTTTTGGTGACCGGCAAGTGGCGTTATGTCGCGAGTTAACCAAACGGCATGAAGAATTCATCCGCGGAAGCCTGTCCGAGGTGCTTGATTGGGCAACTTCTTCCGAAATTCGTGGCGAATTTGTGATTGTGTTGGCCGGTAACGACCACCCCGAAGAAACTGAGATGGCAACAATCGATTTGTCAATTTCCGTTCCAGAACACGTTCAGCAATTAATTGATGAAGGGGCACGGACGAACGATGCCATTAAACAGGTGGCTAAGCTTCGAAATTTAAAACGCCAAGACGTTTATAATGAATTTCATGGAATTTAACTAGAGAATGGAGCGGAATGATTTGGCAGCACTACTGTATACCGAGAATCATGAGGTTCCTTATTATGAGTGTGACGTGACGAATCGTATGACGCCCGCCATGATTTTGAACACGATTATTCTCATTTCTGAGCATCAAAATATTGAGCTCGGACTAGGCATCGATTTTTTAGACAAGTTTAATTTAGGCTGGGTCGTTGTTCAGTATGAAATTGATATTGAGCGGATGCCCGTCATGAACGAAACAATTGCCATTTCGACGCAAGCAACCTCTTACAATCGCTTCTTTGCTTTCCGTGAGTTTTGGATTAAGGATAGTAACGGCGAGACACTAGTACACGTGAAGAGTACTTGGGTTACAATGGATCGGACAGCGCGTAAAATGGTCTCGATTCCTGAGGCTGTTATCTTGCCTTACCAATCGGAAGCTGTGAAGCGCATGCCACGATTGAAACGGCCAACCAACATCAATGAATCAGATGATTTGATTAAGAAGCCTTACCAAGTGCGCTATTATGATATTGATGGCAATGGTCACGTGAACAACGCTCATTACTTGGAATGGTTAACCGATGTGCTACCGATGGATTTCTTGACGACACATGAACCAAAGCAGATTAGCCTCCGATTCGAAAACGAGGTGCAATACGGTCACATGATTGAAAGTCAGGTAACCAAACCAGTTGAATCTGAAGGTTCAATGGTGACGCACCATCAAATCGTGGTGGAAGATACAATTTCAGCAACTGCAACGATTGAATGGCGGTCACGGGTTGAATAACTATTAAAAGAAGTCTTAACCTTTTCGGGTTAAGGCTTCTTTGTTTACGCTTGTTTAAGTCGAACACGGCGTTTTATGTTATGATATTTTCAGAAAGTAATGAAGGGAACTAATTAGAAAATGAAAGTATTAGCGTTAGACACCTCAAATCGGCCTTTGAGCGTGGCGCTACTAGAAGATGAATCAGTTTTAGCGTCAGTGACACTTACGGTTCACCAAAAGCATGCAGAATACCTCTTACCTGTGATTGAAGATTTAATGGCTAAGTCAGAGGTGAAGCCAGCAGATTTAGATCGCGTGGTCGTGGCTGAAGGCCCTGGATCATATACTGGCATCCGGATTGGTGTGACGACGGCGAAAACATTGGCAGACACGTTGAACATCGAGTTAGTCGGTGTTTCTAGCTTACGCGCCCTAGCTTTGAACAGTCAGCGTGAAGGTGGCCTAGTTTGGCCAATCTTTGATGCTCGGAACAACAATGTGTTTACTGGACTTTACCGGATGGAAAAGGGCGTGCCGGTTTCCGTTATCGAGGATCAACACGTTGACTTTGACGAATTTATGGCAAAAGTGGTGGCTTTAGATGAACCAACCATTGTGGTCGGGGATGGTCAAAACTTTGCCGATCGCCTTGATACTCATTTTGAATTACTAACTGGTTTTGACAACTTACCTCAAGTAGCTAAGTTGGGAATGCTGGGTGAACAGTTAGCGCCAGTAGCGGACATCACCAGTTTTGTTCCCAATTACTTACGCTTGACTCAAGCCGAAGCAGATTGGCGCAAACAACATCCAGAAGAGGACGCTGGTTCATATGTTGAAAAAATTTAAAGTTTGGTACGATAATTTATTCCAGCAACAGGAACGACAAAAGCGTCGTGAACTGTTGGATATTAAAAATCATCAGGTCGAAATTCGGGATACCTTGTACTTTTTAGCAAAAGCACAGTTTACTGATATTCCAGAAATTCTCGGGATTGAGCGCGCCGTCTATGGTGGGAAAACCCCTTGGGATTCGTCTGCCTTCGCAGCGGAAATCAATCGGACCCTTGATCGATTGTATATCGTTCTTCGCCGTAATGACCGCTTGTTGGCATTTGTGGGATGTTCGTTTGACCAATCGAAAAAAGAAGCGCATGTGACCAATATTGCGGTGGTTCCTGACTACCAAAATCGCGGTTTGGGCTACTTTTTAATGAATACGATTATTAAGAAGTCTCGTCAACTTGAGTACACGAAAGTGAGTCTTGAGGTTAGGGTTAGCAATACACGTGCTCAGAGAATTTATCGCGACCTGGGTTTCCAGGATGCGGGCATTAAACGGGGCTATTATTTTGGTGACCATGAGGATGCGCTAGATATGGCGTTAACTTTGAACTGATGGCAGCTGAACTGACCTTTCAACTATTGACGGTTGAGGAGAAGAGGCAAAATCAGTTGCCTAAGCAGATTTATCAAATTGCTGATGCAGCTTATCCGGCGGGATCACCATGGAAGGTTCAAGCTTTCCGTAGCGAGCTTAACCGCCCAGATAGCCAATACTTGGTTGCTCGGCAGGGGAAGCAACTTGTCGGTTTTCTCGCGGCAACGCAGGTTCTAGATCAAGTGGACATCACCAATGTGGCGGTGTTGCCTAACGTTCAGCGACAACACGTGGGGACTCAGCTTTTTCAAACTTGGTTTGCGACCCTAGAGCAGGGAAACCAGGTTTTTTTGGAGGTCCGACAATCGAATCAAAAGGCGATTGGCTTGTATCAATCGCTGGGGTTTGCTAGAATTGGCGAGCGGAAAAACTACTATCGTGATCCAGAAGAAGATGCAATTTTAATGATGAAACAGGTTTAATTGAGAGGAAGAATTCGTTGATGAGCAGTGAAGATAATTTAATCTTATCGTTTGAATCGAGTTGTGACGAAACGAGTGTCGCAGTGGTCAAGAACGGACGGACGGTGTTGTCTAACGTTGTGGCGACCCAAATCAAGAGTCATCAACGGTTTGGTGGGGTTGTGCCGGAAGTGGCCAGTCGTCACCATATTGAACAAATTACGGCGTGCATTGATGATGCGTTGACCGAAGCAGATGTTGATTACGATGATTTAAATGCCGTGGCCGTGACGTACGGTCCGGGATTGGTTGGGGCGTTATTGGTTGGGGTGACTGCTGCTAAGACGGTGGCATTTGCCCACCAGCTACCGCTAGTTCCGGTCAATCACATGGCGGGTCACATTTATGCGGCTCAATTTGAGAAAACTATCGAATTTCCAGCATTGGCATTGCTAGTCTCAGGCGGCCATACGGAACTAGTTTTGATGCCAGAACCAGGAAAATTTGAGATCATCGGTGAAACCCGTGATGACGCGGCTGGTGAAGCTTACGACAAAATTGGCCGAGTGATGGGCCTCTCTTATCCAGCGGGTAAAGAAGTGGATCGATTGGCCCATATTGGTCAGGATACCTTTCATTTTCCTCGGGCAATGGATAAAACTGATGACTTCGACTTCAGTTTTAGTGGATTGAAGAGTGCCTTCATTAACACGGTGCATCACGCAGACCAAATTGGTGAAACGCTCAGTAAAGAAGATTTGGCCGCTAGTTTCCAACAGGCAGTGGTTGACGTGTTAGCCGATAAGACGGTTAAAGCACTTAATGCCTATCCCGTTAAACAACTAATCCTTGCAGGCGGTGTGGCTGCTAACCAAGGACTGCGAGATCGTTTGGATGAAGAGCTGAAGCAATTTCCAGAGGTGGCCTTTGTGAAGGCGCCACTTCAATATTGTGGCGATAACGCTGCAATGGTGGGAGCGGAAGCTTATGTCGGTTTTGAACAACAGACTTTTGCAGATAGTAACTTAAATGCGGACCCTAGTCTAGAATTTGACTGGATTAAGGGTGAAACGGCATAAAAAAAACGAGCACTTGAGTGCTCGTTTTTTTAGTCGTTATATTCTTCCAATTCAATGGACTTAGCTTCCCAATCGGATTCTGTTTCAGCTAGTGAATCGGAGACTTCAGATAATTGATTTTGGAGTTCAGTCATCTTAGCTTGGTCATTGAAGGCTTCAGGTTGGGTCATGGCCAACTCAATTGCTTCTTTTTTGTCGCTGAGGGTGGTAATTTGTTCCTCTAATGCGTCAACTTCACGGCTTAACTTCCGTTGTTTACGTTGCACATCTTTTGATTGTTGATAACTTGTTTGTTTAGTTGGGACACTTGACGCTGCTGGTGCGTTGGAGGCGGGATTTTCCTGCTCCTCCAATGCTTCAATTTCGGCCTGTTCCTGCTTTTTATTGATGAAGTAGTCATAGTCACCCAGAAAGAGGGTAGAACCAGCTTTAGAAATTTCAACTACGGATGTGGCAACTTGGTTGATGAAGTAACGGTCATGGGAAACGAATAAGATAGTTCCGTTAAATTCGTTTAGCGCCAACTCTAGTACTTCTCGGCTGTCAATATCCAAGTGATTGGTTGGTTCATCGAGAATAAGAAAATTATCGTGCTTCATAGCCAGTTTAGTCAATAGGAGACGGGCTTTTTCGCCACCGCTAAGATTGTGAACGGGTTTATCAACGTCTTCACCAGTAAACAAGAAACTACCGAGAATGGAACGAATATCGCCTTCTGGTGTCATTGGATGATCATCCCAGAGTTCGGCCAACACCGTTTTCTTAGGATGCAAGGTAGCTTGCTCTTGGTCATAGTAACCAATCTCGACGCCAGCACCTAGTTGGATCGTACCGTGAATAGGCGGAATTTTGCCCAAAATAGTTTTGAGCAGCGTTGACTTACCCACACCGTTGGGACCAACAATCGCAATGGCCTGTTTTTTCTTGATATCGAGATTAACGGGATCTGCTAGGACGGTTGATGCGTCATAGCCAACCGCCAAATCTTTGACCGTTAAAACAATATTGCCACTATCGCGATCGGCATGGAATCTAAAGCGCGCAACCTTATCATCGGATTCTGGCTTATCCATGACATCCATTTTTTCCAATTGTTTACGACGGGCTTGAGCTCGTTTGGTCGTGGAAGCCCGAACAATATTTTTGTTGACGAAATCCTCGAGCTTGGAAATCTTATCTTGTTGCTTTTCGTATTCTTTCCATTCCCGTTTGAGTTTTTCGGCTTTCAAATCCATGAATTTGGAATAGTTACCCTTGTAGTGCTCGACGGATCCTAGCGACATGTCGTAGACTTCGTTCACAATCCGGTCCAAAAAGTACCGGTCATGAGAAACGATGAGGAGGGCCCCTTTATAAGATTGGATATAGCCTTCTAGCCAAGTCAACGTTTCGACGTCCAGATGGTTAGTGGGTTCATCCAAAATGAGTAAGTCGCGTTTTTCAAGCAACAGCTTGGCAAGCGCAAGTTGGGTTTTTTGACCACCAGAGAGGGTGGTGATACTGCGATTGAAGTAGGATTCGTCAAATTCGAATCCGTGCAGAACTCCGCGAATTTCGGCTTGGTAGCCAAATCCATTGCGTTCGTTAAATTCGTGTTGCAAGCGATCGTAGAGAGCCGACGTTTCATTAAAAAGGGCTTCATTTTCAATCACGTTAGGCTGACTCATTTTAGTTTCTAACTGATGAATCTTGGTTTCTAGTTCGATGAGGTCATCGAAGACGGACAGCATTTCTTCCCAGACGGTCTTGTCTGAATCTAATCCGGTATCCTGTGCGAGGTAACCAATCGTTAACCCACGCTTTGTTGTTACTTCACCTTCATCCGGGGCTTCTTCACCGGTGATGATGTGGATTAAAGTTGATTTTCCAGCGCCATTTCGGCCGACTAGCGCGACACGGCCGTTGTCGGGAATATCCAAACTGACATCTTCAAAAAGCGGATCTGCACCGAAACGGCGAGTCACATGCTGGACTTGTAAGAGCATTTTTAGCCATCAACCTTTCTTGTATAGTGAAACTATTTTAGCATATTTTAAGAGGGTTCACGAAAAAGTTTTGCAATTCATTTCACAAGAGTGGCGATTATGCTACAATATCTGGGGAGTACAAATTCACAATCTTATTTATTCAGAATCGGATTCATTTCTGAGAAAGAGGCAAAACAAGGAGGAAAATGTATTGAGTGAGACTAAAATACCAAGAGCAACGGCTAAGCGGTTGCCAATCTACTATCGTTATTTAAATATTTTGAAGGATTCAGATAAGTTACGGGTGTCTTCAACGGAATTGTCAGAGGCAGTTAAGGTGGATTCTGCTACAATTCGTCGAGACTTTTCCTATTTTGGTGCACTTGGCAAACGGGGCTACGGCTACGATGTTGAGAAGTTACTCGACTTCTTCAAGAAGATTTTGAACCAAGACACATTAACCAACGTTGCCTTAGTCGGTGTTGGTAACTTAGGAAATGCACTATTAAACTTTAACTTCCACAAAAATAGTAATGTGCGGATCAGTGCCGCTTTTGATGTGAAGACGGACATTACAAACACAATCAAGAGTAGTGTGCCAATTTACCCAATGGACCAATTACAAAGTCAGCTCAAGGATCAACAAATTGAAGTGGCTATCTTGACGGTGCCATCTCAAGTTGCACAAGAAGTGACAGACAACCTTGTTAAGGGTGGCGTTAAGGGAATCTTGAACTTTACACCACTTCGTGTAACCGTACCTGAAGGTGTTCGTGTTCAAAACGTTGATTTAACGAATGAATTACAAACTTTAATTTACTTCCTAGATAATTACAACGCGTAGACGCTAAGGTCATGACATAAGCAATTATGTTATGGCTTTTTTGTTTGTTAACGAAAGGATTTTAAAAAACTTAGGGCTAAATGACTTGCAATACATCCTGAAAAATCATATAGTTATATTTGTGATTAGCACTTATAACATTCAAGTGCTAATAGTGCTAAAAATTTTATATAATGCTTTATTGGAGGGATTTACGTGTTAAGACCATTAGGTGATCGTGTCGTTTTAGAGGCGCAACAAGAAGAGGAACAAACTGTTGGCGGTATCGTGCTCGCTAGCAACGCGCAAGAAAAACCACAAACTGCAACAGTTGTTGCAGTAGGTGAGGGACGAGTGTTAGATAATGGCGAAAAGCTCGCACCAGCTGTCAAAGTCGGCGACACTGTTTTATTTGATAAGTACGCCGGTTCAGAAGTTAAGTACGATGATAAATCATACTTAGTTGTCCACGAAAAAGATCTCGTGGCAGTTGTTGAGTAAATAAAGTAAATATAAAATTCAATGAGGTGAGAATTGATGGCAAAAGAAATCAAGTTTTCTGAAGATGCACGTAGCGCAATGCTTCGTGGTGTAGATCAATTAGCAAACACTGTAAAGACAACAATTGGTCCTAAGGGTCGTAACGTTGTTTTGGAACAATCATACGGAAACCCAACGATTACAAATGATGGTGTCACAATTGCGAAGGCAATTGAATTAAAAGATCATTTTGAAAATCTGGGTGCTAAATTAGTTGCTGAAGTTGCTTCAAAGACTAACGATATTGCCGGTGACGGTACAACAACTGCTACCGTATTGACTCAAGCCATTGTTAATGAAGGTATGAAGAACGTCACAGCCGGTGCTAACCCAGTTGGCATCCGTCGTGGGATTGAAATGGCAACAACTGAAGCTGTTGCTGCTTTACACAAGATGTCACACAAAGTGACAACCAAAGATGATATCGCTCAAATCGCTTCAATTTCTTCAGCTAACGAAGAAGTTGGTAAGTTGATTGCTGACGCGATGGATAAGGTCGGCAACGATGGTGTCATTACAATTGAAGAGTCTCGTGGTGTTGATACGAGCCTTGACGTTGTTGAAGGAATGCAATTCGATCGCGGTTACATGTCACAATACATGGTAACTGATAACGACAAGATGGAAGCTAACCTCGACAACCCATACGTTTTGATTACTGACAAGAAGATTGGTAACATTCAAGATATCTTGCCATTACTCCAATCAGTGGTTGAACAAAGCCGTTCACTCTTAATCATCGCTGATGATATTACTGGTGAAGCTTTACCAACACTTGTTTTGAACAAGATGCGTGGAACTTTCAACGTGGTTGCTGTTAAGGCCCCTGGTTTTGGTGACCGTCGTAAGGCGCAATTGCAAGATATCGCTGTCTTAACTGGTGGTACTGTGATTACCGAAGACCTTGGTTTGAACCTGAAGGACGCAACGCTTGAACAATTAGGTCAAGCAAATCGCGTTAATGTTACAAAGGACTCAACAACCATCGTTGAAGGTGCTGGCGATAAGAATGCCATCAACGACCGGGTTGCTGAAATTAAGCAACAAATCGAACAAACGACTTCTGAATTTGACAGTGACAAATTGAAGGAACGTTTAGCTAAGTTATCAGGCGGTGTTGCTGTTATCCGTGTTGGTGCAGCTACCGAAACTGAATTAAAAGAACGTAAATACAGAATTGAAGATGCTTTGAATGCAACTCGTGCCGCCGTTGAAGAAGGCTTTGTTCCTGGTGGTGGAACTGCTTTAATCAACGTGATTGGTGATGTTGCTAAGCTTGAAGCAACCGGCGACGAAGCAACAGGTATCGCAATTGTACGTCGGGCCCTTGAAGAACCTGTTCGTCAAATTGCTGAAAATGCTGGTATCGAAGGTTCAATCATTGTTGAACACTTGAAGTCATTGGAACCAGGTACTGGTTACAATGCTGCAACAGGCGAATACGTTGATATGGTTAAGTCAGGTATCGTTGATCCTACTAAGGTAACTCGTTCAGCACTGCAAAACGCTGCTTCTGTTTCAGCTTTACTCTTAACAACTGAAGCTGTTGTTGCAGACGAACCTAAAGATGATAGTGCGCCAGCTGCTCCTGCACAACCAGGTATGGGCGGCATGATGTAATTAAATAGCGCCAATGAGAATCGGAAATTAATTTCCGATTCTTTTTTATTTGGAAAACAACTAATGCTGTAAAAGACGGTTATAATGGGGATAAGTGATCTAGTTCATGGTTAGTGGGCAAGCTGCTTTTTGGACTCTTTAGGGTCTAAGGACAGGACTTTCATTTTTCAAAAATTGTGATAGTATTGAGCAGGCAAAAGGAGTAAAATTCTCTTGTTGCGTTATTCTAGGAATTCAAATCGTGTATCAATTCATAATATTGAAATTTGTTTTGAGGGAGTAGTAGTATGTGGCGATATCTTAAACGGATACTTATTGGTAAACCGTTAAAAACCATGGATGAGGGTGGCCAAGCCTTAACGAAGTTTAAAGCGTTAGCCTTACTTTCATCTGATGCTTTATCATCAGTGGCATATGGTACTGAACAGATTACGACTGTTTTGATTACCTTATCTGCAGCTGCTTTAGTTTATCAATTGTGGGTCGCAGCTGTTGTGCTGGTCCTGTTATTTGCAATTACTTTGTCGTATCGACAAATTATTTATGCATATCCTTCTGGTGGTGGCGCTTATGTCGTTGCCAGCACAAACTGGGGAACCTCAGCCGGATTAGTTGCCGGAGGATCGTTGCTAGTCGATTATATGTTGACCGTTGCCGTTTCGGTAACGTCGGGGACTGAAGCCATTACCTCGGCTATCCCTGGTCTGTACTCACAGCGAGTCTTAATTGCCGTTTTAATTGTCATTGCGATTATGGCGCTGAATTTACGGGGGATGCGGGAATCAGCATCATTCCTGACAGTACCAGTTTACCTGTTTATCATTGTGATTTTAGCGATGATTTTATGGGGTGGTTACAACATTGTGACTGGTAACATTGCGTATCAGGCAGCCGCAAAGGTAGGTAGTGGACCAGTCGAAGGAATGACCTTGTTACTATTCTTCAAGGCGTTCTCGTCTGGATCATCATCACTGACCGGGGTCGAAGCAATCAGTAATGCGGTCCCTAATTTCCATCGTCCACGCCGAAAGAATGCGGCAGCAACCTTGTCAATCATGGCCATTATCTTGGCTATCTTCTTTGGCGGCATTACCTACTTGAGTTACTACATGGGTATTCGTCCTAATGCGACAGATACTGTTTTGTCACAGATTGGGGCCGGCGTATTCGGCCATGGTATTATGTACTACATTCTGCAGTTATCAACGGCGTTAATTCTTGCTGTTGCTGCTAACACTGGATTTTCAGCTTTCCCAATTTTAGCGTATAACTTAGCCAAAGATAAATTCTTGCCACATGCATACTTAGACCGTGGAGATCGACTAGGTTATTCGAACGGGATTATTTCATTGGCTGTTGGGGCCATCGTTTTAATTTTAATCTTCCATGGTCAAACGAGTCTTCTGATTCCACTATACGCAGTTGGTGTCTTCGTGCCATTCTCACTTTCTCAGTCCGGGATGATTATCCATTGGTTCAGAGAACGAGAGGGGGCATGGCCAGTTAAAGCCTTCATTAACTTCGTTGGGGCCTTTATCTCTGTTATGCTGGTTATCTTCTTGTTCATCTTGCACTTTAGTAACGTTTGGCCATATTTGATTGTGATGCCAGCGTTACTGTATCTGTTCTACCGAATTCATGCTCATTACAAAAATGTTGCCAATCAGCTTAAAATTACTGAGGCAGCTAAAGAAACAATTCATGAGTATGATGGCGCAACGGTTATTGTGCTGATTAGTAGTGTAACCAAAGTTACTGCTGGAGCAATCAACTACGCTAAGTCAATTGGTGATTATGTTATTGCCATGCACGTATCGTTTGATGAAAACCCGCAAAAAGAGCATAAAACTGCGATTAAATTTAAGAAACAGTATCCAGATATTCGTTTTGTTGATATTCACTCCTCATACCGGTCAATTACAACGCCAACATTGAGATTCTGTGACGTGATTGCTAAACGAGCGGCTGAGCGAAACTTCTCGACGACGGTCTTAGTGCCACAATTTGTGCCACGTCGACCATGGCAAAACATTTTGCATAACCAGACTTCATTGAGGTTACGGACAATGTTGAACTCACGAGAAAATATCATCGTTTCTACTTACAGTTACCACTTAAAACAATAGTTATTTAACTAAGGACTTGAAGTGAACCCCCGAGATTGGACAACAATCTCGGGGGTTTTATTATGACTAAATTTAATTTAGAGTTACGAATTTCTATTGTGACACAATATTTAACGGGTATTAGTTCCATTCAATTGGCCAGAACATACCATATTGCCAACAATGAAACGATTCTCCTATGGGTTCATCGCTTTAATCGTTTTGGCATTGCAGGATTAAAACCGAGACCTATGAACTTGGAATACTCTAGTGAGTTCAAGATAGAAGTATTAAACTGGAAACAACAGCACCAAGCTCCGCTTTCAGAAACAGCACTACACTTCAATCTCTCTTCACCAAGTACTATCTGGCAATGGCAGAGAAAGTTTGATTTAAAGGGACTCAGTGGCCTAAATAGAGTGAGAGGAGATCCAAAGACTATGGCTAAGCATAAGCATAAAAAAGTAACCAAACCCACAACAGCACAAATTCAAGCACGCCACGATAAAGATGAGTTAAAGCAACTCAAGCAAGAAAATAAGATGTTAAGAATCGAGAATGAATTCCTAAAAAAACTCGATGCCTTAGATCACGAAAAATCAGCTCACGCGAAACCGTGACCTTAATTGATGATCTGAGGCGAGTCTTCAAAACGTCGATTAGTTATATCCTCAAAGCCGTTAAGATACCACGTAGCACGTACTATTACACTAAGCAAAGCCAGGGACGAAAATATGATGATGACCAGGTTATCCAAGCCATTGATGAAATTCGCCAAACAGATGCCAAGTATACTCAAAAATACGGTTACCGTCGCATAACGTTAGTTATGCATGAATAGGGATTTAAAGTTAATCACAAACGCGTCCTCCGAATTATGAAGGAACAAGGCTGGACATGTCAGGCCTTTAATAAGCAAACTCGTAAATATAACTCATA
>NZ_BBJM01000026.1 GCF_000740055.1 Secundilactobacillus oryzae JCM 18671
ATTTTAGCCAAGTAACGACTGATGAGATCCTAGCAGCACTTGAACTAATTAATCAACGACCATTAAAAATACATCATCAACAGACTGCCATTGAAAGATTCCGGGCTTGTTCGGAACTTGTAATTTGCCATATTTAAATCACACAAAAATGCGCAACCAGTTTATCGTTGGTTGCGCATTTTCTAGTTAAATCGTCTTTTCAATTTTTGCAATCCAGTCGTTCAGACTGGTTTCGTAATCTGCTAATTTTGCTTCAGCGTCCGCTTGGTCTTTACCATTGGTACCGATGTAAAGCTTAATCTTTGGCTCGGTTCCTGAAGGCCGAACTGCAATCCAAGTACCATCCGTTAACCAGTACTTCATGACGTTAGCCTTAGGAAGCGTCAGTGGCGTTTCACTACCATCTGCACTCGTTTGGACCTGCGTGTCGTAATCGTCCACAGCTTGAACCTTAACCCCCGCAAATTCGCTTGGGTGTTCCGCATGAACTTTGACCATAATCTTCTTCATGATGTTCTTACCTTCAACACCATCATATTCTTGTGATAGTGTCTTTTCGGTGAAGTAACCGTATTTTTCATACAGCTTTTGAATCCCATCGTAAAGTGTTAGGCCTTGTGCCTTGAATGAAGCGGCAACCTCTGCCAAAAGAACAGTCGATTGAATGGCATCTTTATCACGAACAAATGGCTTAATAAGGTAACCATAGCTTTCTTCAAAACCAAACAAGAATGTCTTGTCGTGGCGTTCTTCAGCTAACTTGATTTGTTCTGCAATGTACTTAAAACCAGTCAAAACATCAATCATTTCAACGCCATAGTTTTCAGCAATCTTAGTAGCTAATTCAGTTGAAACTAATGACTTCACAGCCATACCGTCTTTTGGTAGGTCACCAGCTTGTTGGTGGGCGTCCAAAATATACTCAAATAATACTGAGGCAATTTGGTTACCAGTCATTAGTTGGTACTCACCATCAGGTTGGCGAACTGCAGCACCCAACCGGTCAGCATCAGGGTCGGTGGCAATTAAGAGATCAGCTTTTTCTTGCTTGCCAAGTTCAATCGCCATATCAAAAGCTGCAGAGAATTCAGGATTAGGGAAAGCAACCGTTGGAAATTCAGGATCAGCAATAGCTTGCGCTGCTACCATTTTGAATTCGTTAAAACCGGCATTCAGTAGTGCTCGTTGACCGATCACTCGACCAGTTCCGTGAAGTGGTGTGTAAACCAACTTCATCTTGCTACCGACTTCTTCCACTAACTTGTGGTTAATTGTCACCGTTGCCACATTTTCTAAATATGGTTCATCAACATCTTCACCAATAATGTGCATGAGGTTGGTTTGGCGTAGGAATGGTTCACTAGCAGGACGAACGCTGAATAAGTCCGTCACTGAACGTACATATTCAGTAATCTTGTCTGAAGCTTCTGGTGGCATTTGACCACCATCTTCTCCGTAAAGCTTAAAGCCGTTGTATTGCTTTGGATTATGACTTGCTGTAATCATAACTCCGGCAAATGTGTGCAGATGACGCACAGCAAAGGAGAGTTCTGGAGTTGGTCGAATATCATCAAATACAAAACTTGGAATATCGTGAGCACCCAAGACTTTGGCAACATGATGGGCAAACTCGCGAGATAGGTACCGTGAATCAAATCCTACGGCAACCCCACGCTTCTTTTCTGTAGCAGACAAGTGCTCGTCCATGAAGCGGGCAAGGCCTTCCGTTGCGGCACCGACCGTATAAATGTTCATCTGACCGATACCAGGACCCATGGTTCCCCGCATGCCTGCCGTTCCGAATGACATTGGTGCTTCAAAAGCATTTTTAAGTGCCTCTTCGTCACCCTTCATTTCGCGAAGTGCATCTCGCAGTTCTGGTTGTAAATCTTGTTGCTGTTTCCAAATTTGATAATTTTCATTCCAACTCATTAGTAATTCTCCTCTATTTTTTGAAGCCTAATTCTAGTCGTTCAAGTTACTGATTACGAGTTCATCAGAACGTTCAGTAATTCCTGAGCGGATTCGTTAAGACTGCTCTTTGATTTATCATTGCCCAAATGGGTATAAATTTCACCAACGTAAGTATCGTTTGCATATAGTTTGTCGAAAACATTGTCGATGATTGGACGAGTCTTGGCCTCTTCTTGAACAGGGCCAAATGGGTTAGCAAAGAATGTCGTGGTCATCCCCACTTCATCCGTGGTTCCAAGTGCCCGACGCTTACCTGAAATAAACGTTTCTTTAGCCTCATCTTTGTCATCAAAGCGATGCAAACCGATTTCATCTGAGTAATTGTTTGCGTAAACCCACATATCAATCTCGTGGTGTTCGACAACTCGTTCAAACGCGTTAGCTGGAATAATCACTCGGGCATTTGAAAGTTCAGGGTTCAAATAAACACCACGGTCCATGTTATTAAAAGCAACCGCACTACTTAAGTCATCTAGACGGACAAAGGCACCAGTTTCAGTACCTTGAGCGTATAATCCAGCCCCTTCATCTGTCAACGTGAAGCTCCCCATGTCATCGAAAATGGTTTCCATCGAAATAATCTTGTCATCGGCAATTTCCTGCAAGGCTTCAATCGACTCAGACTTCCCGGCACCTGAATCACCGAAAAAGACGACTGTTTTGTTCTTGTCGTTTGAGAAACTGATTCGAACCATTGACCCATGAATTGGTAGGTTGCCCTTATCAATCATGTGTAAGTTGTGAAGGGTTAGGCACATTTTCTTCATGTAACCGAAGTATGTGGTCTTGTCGTTATAAGGCACTTCACCCACCCAAATATCGTTGGCCTCATCATGGTAGTAGTGGCTTACGCCGTCTTCAGTTTCCTGCAAACCAAATAATAGGATCAAATCTGGCTTTTGGCCTTCAACCTTTTTGCAATCGGCCACTTCAAACAAGTTAGCCAGTGATAGGCCACTCACAAAGTAATCACGGTGGAAATAGATATAGGCAATACTTTCGCCAATCTTAGCTGGGAAACAGTACCATTCCTCGCGAGAGCCATCAAACTTGGTGATAGGATTATTTTCAACTGCTGAAAATACGCCTTCACGCTTGTTACTCTTAGTGTGCATCATCATTGGTGGTCGCAGCATCAATGTGTCCAGGAAACGAACTGTTTTCAACTTCTCGTATCCAGCAGGTGCTGGCCAATCAATCGTTTGAGTTAAGACACACGCATTTGTACCGGCATTAACTTGTCGGTAGGTTTTGTTAGCGTGACCCTGTAATTTTTCTTCAATTGTCCGGTAAAGGTCAATGACAAGTTCATTAAATCGATTATCAATATCCATAAATCCGCTTGCGACAACGTTGTTGCTGTGCAAGTTGATGGTTGAGACCCGCAAAAATGACCGGTAGAAAGAGTACAAATCTTCGATGCTAGCCAAAATATCAGCACGATCGAATTTTGCAAAAGCGTTATCTTGGTCTAATACGATGGCCTTCAACGTTTCGAGGTACGTGTCTACATCTGTTTCGTCAAAGCGTGACTTTCTTTCGAATTGATTACGACTATTCAAGAATTGATTGACGACACTTTTAAGTTCGTCGCTATTAATTAGCTCAAAAATATTCTTGATGTAGTTCTCATTGTAATCAAGCACCGCAACTTTACGATCTTGGTTCAAGTACAGTGCGCCACTTGTAACAGGTTGCACGTTTTTGGTCATTTCGCTATCTCTCCTTTAATTGTAACTTAAAGCATATTTTAGCCTATCTAGCCGGATTTCCATAGCGCATTTAAATAAATATAAGGAAAAAATGTGAGCGATTGGAAAAAACTCATTTTCGGTATAAAGCCCAAACAGCAATGGCCGCCTCAAGAAACATGCCAATCCCCATTAAGTACATGGCAATCATGTCTCGTCCCATGACTAGCGTAATTAGTAAAACAGCGTACAAAATTAAAAAGAACCACGCTAAAACTTTCGATTGCATTCCCATTACTCTGCCTGCCTTTCCTTGGTATCCCTAAGTAACAACGCGATAAATAGACCCACAACTTCAATGATGAAGAAGGTGAAGAAGACGGTGTGAAAGCCACCCAAGTTGGCGAGTTTATCAGTAAATCCTAGTTTGATGAAATGAGCCGAGCTGTTGGCTAAAACCAGCGTTGCCACCATAACCCCGGTTGAACCTAGGATTTGGCGAGTGGTCGTAATCACAGCAGTTCCATGAGAAATCAGGTCATCAGGCAACGAATTGGCGCCCAGCGTAACGGCTGGCATCATTACGAAGGCATTTCCACCTTCGATGAGCGCTGCTAAAATCATCATGAGCACTAGGCTGTTTTGGCGATAAAGTAATGCTAGTAATCCCCAGCCAATGACAATCATCGTCATACCAATGAGCATCACCACTTTAAAACCAACCCGATCAGCTAACTTACCAGTCAGTGGATTCAAAATACTCAAGAAAACAGCGCCCGGAACCAATGCCATCCCTGAAATGAAAGGCGAAACACCTAAAACGGTTTGATAATACAGTGGAAAAATAATTGTAACCACAATAAGGGCAATGTATGATGCGCCAGTTAATAGGACAGCGAGATCAAAATTGAAGGTCTTAAGCACCCGTAAATTCAACAGCGGTGTTTCCAATTTGAATTGGCGTACGACAAACCAAGTTACTGCCAACACACTTATCAGCAGAATGATCATGGCATTGGTCCAGTTAACACCAGTCTGACCCGCCAGATTAATAACATACAGGATGCCAATAAACCCAACTAGGCAAATGACCGAAATCATATCTAATTTTGTTGGTTTGAGTGGCATCACATTTTGAATGAAGACCGTTGCTAGCAACAAAATAATGGTAATAATGACCATAAAAACCAAGAATAAGCCTTGCCACGTCATGTAGTGCAGGACAATCCCTGAAATAATAGGTCCAACCGCTAATGCGGATCCCATGACTAATCCTGCTGCTCCCATCACGGAGCCGCGTTGCTTTTCAGGCGTAATTCGCAGTAAAACGACCTGAAAAGATGGAAATAAAATCCCAACTCCGACCGCTTCTAAAGCTCGCCCAATCAGCATGACTGGAAAATTAGGCGCTAAATAAATAACGAGCGTCCCAATATCGAATAGTGCCAAGACAAATAAAAATAACGACTTAAAGTTCATGTTACTGAGCAACCACGGACTTACCGGCATCATCACGCACATGATGAGCATAAAACCTGTCGTCAACCATTGAACGCTTGATGCAGGAATATTAAAGAATTTCATCAAAGTTGGATAAGCCGTTGAAAGTGACGACTGACTAATCGACATCGTGAACGTTCCTGCTAGTAATGTGATAATAAATAGTAACCGGTTGAATCCGGGTGTTTCTGTATCTGTTTGCATATAAAGTCTCCCCCTGATTTGGCAAGCCAAATCATTATTACTTTTCAGTCTTATTGTAGCATAATCCCAAACCATGCAATTCGCCCTTATTCGGGTTTCCTAGCCGTTTGCGTTATACTATATAGGAAGACCCAATTCGAACTGAGGTGATTATATGGATTTAGTCAGTTATTTAAAAGATCAAATTAGCTTCTTAACCGAAGAATTTGAGCGCGCTCAAAAGCACAAGGATGTGACAATGCGTTACATCGTTGAATCGCGTCTTGATGAAGCCAAGAAAGTTTTAAACGCCGTCAAGCGCGGTGAAATTGATCGGTTAGACTAAAAAACGTTGAGGCACGCCTCAACGTTTTACTTTCGTCTATCTCCCAAACTCACCAAAACAATGATGAGAAACACAACTAAAATTGGAACGACTGATCTCATCGATGTCGTCACCCAATGTTGCCAACCCGTTAAGGTGGAAAGATCAGCTTGCCCGGCCACAAAGAAAGCGATGATGACGGCAACTAGGAGTAACCAGAGTGTCGCTTGTAACACCAACAGCAAACGTTTCATCTATATCGTCCTCCTAAAATAAATACGCATGAGATGATCAAATCTCGTCATTTTTCCTAAAAAGTTGTAAATTATAGCTAGACAAACAAAGGAGCACTTAAAATTGATTACTTTAAAATCGAATCGTGAAATTGAAAAGATGGCTGCATCAGGCGCCTTACTCGCGAACGTACATAAAGGTTTGCGCGACATCATCAAGCCAGGTATCTCTTCATGGGAAATCGAAGCATTTGCTCGCGACTACATCGAATCTCATGGTGGCGTTGCCTCACAAATTGGTTTCAATGGCTATAAATATGCAACTTGTGTGAGCGTCAACGAAGAAATTGCACACGCTGTACCACGTAAGAACCTTATCTTGAAAAGTGGCGACATCGTCAAAGTCGACATGTGTGTCGAACTGGACGGCTTCCAAAGTGACTCATGTTGGTCCTACGCCGTCGGAAAAGTTTCCGATGACATCCAACGCCTCATGGACGTTACTCACAAAGCCCTTTATCTCGGAATTGATCAGGCACGCGTCGGCAATCGAATTGGCGACATCGGTTATGCAATTCAACAATACGTCGAAACCGAAAATAAGATGGGCGATGTCCGAAGCCTAATTGGGCACGGTATTCAGCCAACAATCCATGAACAACCTAGCATCCCCCATTTTGGTGAAAAAGGACGTGGACTCCGCTTACGCGAAGGCATGACAATTACTATCGAGCCCATGGTTAACTTGGGCACTTGGAAAATCGTTTCTCGTGTAGTTGATAACGATACCTGGGAGTATTACGCTTCTGCAGACAATTCCCCTTCGGCACAATATGAGCATACACTTGCCATTACTGCAGACGGCCCGAAAATTCTAACCTCACAGGATCCAGAATTCGATGCTACTTACTTATAATCATTCTAAAGATTATCGTTAATGCGATGATCTTTTTTATTGCCATCCATGTCGTACTAAATCCATATCTCGCTTGCGCATTCCCGACACAAACGGATTGCCCTTCACAAAGTAACGAAGTGGGAGAAAAGTACTGTCGCCCTTTTGACTAACGCCAATTCTGGGGGATTCGCCCACTTCTTGCGGCTCCTTGCCAGTAAGCGAGATGGTCAGTGGGGCATCATCCAAATGAACCAAGTTAAGCGCCTTATCGTTGATGCCAAATGCCTCCATCAATTTACCCGGGCCGTTGGTCAGCTCAAAACCGTGTTTGGCGCGATTCTGTTCCATCAGTGAGATGCCTTCCGCAGGTTCCAATCCCCGCACTAGAATTCCCTCTGGCGTCCCGGCAGCTTGAGTCGCAACATCAAAACTATAGCGACCATGAATCGAATAAATATAAATTGTCCCAGGCTCACGATACAGTGCCTCATTAGCGGGTGTCCGTTTCCCTGCGTAAGCATGTGCAGCTGAATCGTTTGGTCCGAGATACGCTTCTGCTTCCGTGACATAGCCACTAATCGTCCCAGCAGGGGTATGATAAATTAACGTTTTACCTAACAATTCTCGAGCAATCATTTCTGTCGGTCGCCCAGTGAAAAAATCATATAATTGACTCATTTTTTGCCTCCTTCACCGTCCCGTAGTGGTAGACTTCAACTAGGTGGTGATGATATGGAACTTAAAATTGAACGGATTTATACCAAACCAATTGATAAGAATGGCTATCGTATTTTAATTGATCGACTTTGGCCCCGTGGTATTTCCAAAGAAAACGCCGCATTGGACGAATGGGATAAAGAAATTGGTCCGTCGACCGATTTACGAAAGTGGTTCAACCACGATCCCGAAAAGTTTGCTGAATTCCGCCAGCGCTACCGCGACGAATTAGATCAAAATCCAGCAACCACTGACTTTATCGAAACGATCAAAACGCAGCTCAAACAACAAAATGTTATCTTGCTGTTTGGTGCCAAAGACGAAACGCACAACCAAGCAGTTGTCTTAAAAGATTATCTCACGAATAAGCTATAAAAGCTTGCTACCCAAAACTGGGCGGCAAGCTTTTTCGTTAACGTAACGTTTCGTAAATCAGGTTCAAATTCAATCCAATAAGGACAATCGCAATAATCCAAGAAATCCATTTGACCCATGGCTTATTAACGAATGGTCCCATTAGTTTCTTATTGCTCGTGAAAATAATCAGCGGAATAATCGCAAACGGCAAGGCCACGCTCAGGAACACTTGAGAGAACGTCAGCAACCCTTCAATCTTAGCCTCATTGCCCTTGTAGTAAATGGCAAACCCTAAGACTGGTAGAATCGCAAACAGTCGCGTTAAAAGCCGTTGTGCCCAAAGTGGCATCTTGAGGTGCATAAAGCCTTCCATGATGACCTGTCCAGCCAGAGTTCCCGTAATTGTGGAACTTTGTCCTGAAGAAAGCAAGGCAATGGCGAATAACATACTCAAAATTGGTGAGGCAATCGCCCCCACAATTTGCGAGTTCTGAAGTGCATTATAAAGGTCGCTAAAACGGCCAAGATCGCTACTTGCTCCGTAAAACAGTGCAGCTCCTAAGATTAATAGGAGACTGTTAACCACAAACGCCACGCTCAGTTGCACGTTGGAATCCACCACCGTGAACTTAATCGTCTTACGGACACTGGCCTCATCTTCGCGGTCATAACTCCGTGTTTGCGAAATTGAGGAACCTAAGTACAAGTTATGAGGCATAACGGTCGCCCCCACAATCCCTAATGCTAAGTACAACATTGAATCATTCGTTACTAATTCAGTGTGGGGAATGTAGCCACCTACCACCTCTGCCATGTTCGGCTGAGCCAGAATCACTTCGTAGAGGAAGACGAACAGAATAACGGCAACCAAGGTCGCCACAATGGCTTCGATTTTTCGAAATCCAAGTTTCATCAATAGTAATAATATCAAAACATCTAATGCGGTAATTGCAATCCCCACAATTAATGGAATACCAAAGAGTAGCTCAATTGCAATCCCAGAACCAATAATTTCGGCGATGTCAGTCGCCATAATCGCCAATTCCGTCACAATCCAGAGAAAAATCCCCATCCCTTTACTGGTTCGATCTCGAGTCAATTGAGCTAGATCTCTACCAGTCACGATTCCCAACCGGGCGGCCATTGCCTGCAACAGCATGGCGATTAAACTCGAAAGTAAAATCACGGTCAGCAATTTGTACTTAAATTGCGAACCACCGGCTATTGATGTAATCCAGTTACCCGGATCCATGTAACCGACCGCGATCAAGGCGCCCGGCCCCGCATATGCAGCCAAAGTACGCCAAAAACCGGCGTTGGTCGGGACACTGACTGTCCCGTTAATTTCGTCCAAACTTTTGGCTGGTGGTGTGTTCGTTAAATCAATCATCTTAGATTGGTCAGTTTGATTCTTATCGGTTTTTGACATACTGCGCCTCGCTTTCTAAAAGTCCGCCATCGATTACCGTACAACGATAACTGAAACGGAAGCCCGTTTTGCTAAATGTAAGCCAACCGTTCTGGCTGCCTTCCGCGTGTGCTCGACCATGTCGGCACCACACACGATTAATTCGGGTTGAAAATTGGGAATAATCTGTTCCAAAACAACATCGTCAATGTCGCCGCCTTCCCCCACAATCGGCTCAACTTCCTTAACACCGTACTCTTGGGCACGTTTTGCATATTCATTGACGATAGCCCGTATAGCATCACGCTTTTCTTGTAAACGATCAGGAGAGAGTGAATCGTAAATGTTAATATCTTCCCGCTCCATCACGGACACAATCCCCAGTTTTACCGCGTTATCTTTCGCATAAGTTACGGCAAAGCGAAAAGCCCGCTCCGTCGAATCACTATCATCCGCGTCCACGGTTAATAGGACATTGTTGAAGAAAAGCGGCTTAATCTGTTCATTTTCATTCATTAAAAAACCCTCCACAGTTGTATGTAATCACACGCTCATTATATCATGAACAAAAGATAGCGGTTTCTCAGGCGCCTGAAATGTAACAAGTTTATTAATTAACTTTGTCATTTTGATTGCATCTTTAATATTTTAATCTTCGCCTCATAAAATATTCCTTATAGCTAACTAACCTTAGGGAGTGACTCTTTGTGCTAAAAACCAAAAAGATTTGGACCATTTTCGCCCTTCCTATTCTTGCGCTAACCCTAGTGCTCGTTTTGGCAGGCTGTGCCAGTGAAAAGCATTCCGCGGCTGTCATTAAAGATGCCAGTACGAAAGCCGGCGTTTTAACTGCCAAACAAGTGAAAAGCAACATTAACGGTCACACCGTTACGACTCGAGAGGATAGTCAAAAATCGTTGAATGCAACTTACCCAAAAGCCGTTGCAAACGATGATTACACGTTTGATAATCCTTACGTCAAAGTTAACCCTTACGAAACCTCTCCACTTTCCGCATTAATCATTTTCCACACAGACAAAGCAGTTAAAGTGAACTACACGGTTGAGGGTAAAACCGATAAAACATCGATTACCAACAGCGTGAAGGGCTACAAAAAACGCATCAAATTCCAGTCGTCGGCCTCTACTCAGGCACCAACACGGTTAGTGTGACAACTACCGATAAAAATGGCAAGAAAGAAACTGAGGCTTATACGGTTACCACTACAACCAGTTTGCCAAAATACATCGAAAATTCTAACCCAACGGCAACCAACGTGGATAAGAGCAAGATGATCATTGGTAAAAACGAACTGACCGTCCTTGTTCGTTCTACTAAGGAAACCTACACAGTTGATGCTGACGGTGCCGTTCGCTGGTACTCAACCCTTTGGAACCAACACATCATGGAACCACTCTCAACTGGTCATTTCCTAATGCTGACTAAAGAGAATACATCCGACCTCGTCTACAATGACTTGATCCAAACCGACTACTTAGGTCGGGTTTACAAAGAATACAAATTTGGTACCAAAACTGTTTCTAACGAATTTGGTACTAAGAATGCTGAAACAACCATTATTCACCACGACATCACAGAGTTACCTAATCACCACTACTTAGCCACTGTGAACGACGGTTCCTCTAAATACGTTGAAGATACCATCGTCGAAATTTCACACAAAACGGGTAAGGTTGTTCGGGTATTGAACCTCAAGAACATTCTGCCCGCTTCAATGTACAAAAACTACAGTGCCACGAAACGTGGTGACGGTCGTCTTGACTGGTTCCACAACAATGCGGTTGACTACATTAAGAAAGATCACTCAATCCTCGTTTCCGGTCGTAACTCTGATATGACAATGAAGATTGATTGGAACACTCAGAAGATCCAATGGATTTACTCCGGAAAGAAGAAATCATCATGGCCTAAAGCCTACCAGAAGTATGTGTTAACCCCATCTAAGGGAACTTCTATCACGGGTGGTAAACATGACCTTCACTTAATTTCTCAATCCAAGAATGGCAATATCCAAAATGTGCTACTATTTGACAACAACATCAGTGTGACAAACGGTAATAAGAGCACTTCTGGCAAGTACTCTCAAGGGGTCCAATACCATATTAACCAAGACAAGAAAACTATCACTCAAACTTGGGCTTACGGAAAGTCACTTGAAACTGCCAACTTTAGTTACATCATTGGCAATACCCAAAAACTGGGCAAGAACAACTACATGATGGACTTTGGCTATATCAGTAAAGGAACTAAGAGTAACATTATTGAAGTCTCCAACAACAAGCAAGTCTTCAATTTGACTCTCTCTACTCCAGCATCAAAAGCCTACGTTTACCGGGCATACCGCTTGCCTCTTTTACCAAGCGCCTATACCTTCTCGGTAACCAAATAATTTAATAGTTTAAATTAAAAACATCTTACATAACTGCCTAAAACAGCAGTCAGTAAGACGTTTTTTTAATCAAGCGTATTTACCGCAAAATCCGGCTTTTGACCTGATAGTACTTGATCCACCATAGTTACAGCGCCTAATGCCATACGTGCACTAGCTTCTACCGTATTAGATCCGGTATGCGGCGTTAGAAAGACATTATCTAATTTTAGTAACGGGCTGTCACTTGGTAGCGGCTCCGTTTCAAAGACATCTAGAGCAGCACTACGAATCGTGTGATTTTGCAGCGCTTCAATCAAGGCGAGCTCATCAACAACCGCACCACGCGCAAAGTTCACCAGACTAGCGGTTGGCTTCATCATTTTCAATTGCGCAGCTCCAATCAAATGATGCGTTTCTGGGGTAGCAGGCACATGTAGCGACACAAAGTCTGATTTTCGTAACAATTCATCAAGTGTCACTTGTTGACCATATTCGCTTGGTTTCTGCGAACGATTATAGTACAAAATTGTCATCCCAAATGCTTGAAGTCGCTTCGCCACTTCCTGACCAATATGTCCAAAACCAACGATACCAACCGTCTTACCACTTAAATCATGACCAGCAAGATGGCGGCCTGCATGCCAATTGCCATCGCGTAACGTTTGCGATTCCTGAATCACGTTTTTGGATAGCAATAAGATATCTACGATGGTGGACTCCGCAACTGTCACGGCGTTCGATCCCGGTGTATTCGTTACCCAAATGCCCCGTTGACCTGCCGCTTTGGTATCAACACTGTCATACCCCACACCAAGGCGGGCGATAATTTTAACATTCGGTACTCGATCCAGCGTTGTTGAATTATAGGGATACGTCATGGACACTATACCATCCGCTGTTTTAGCCTGTTCGAAAAAGTCGTCAGTACCTTCCACATCGTATGACACCAGCTCATACCCCTTTTGAGAGAGGTAATGCTCTGTTAATTGATCCATTCCCGTGGGAATTAGTACTTTCTTTGCCATTAATGAAGACCTCCCGTTTCGTCATACCTCGTATTATAATCCAAAAAAGTAAAAAACGTTGACCCGAGAATGCCGGTCAACGTTTAACATTAATTTGTGAAATGATTTGGTGACAAAATTAGATGTCCATGAATTGCTGAACGTCTTTCCACCAAGGATTCTCGTCGTTGTCGCGTTGCGATTGCAGACTCTTTTGCAGCCACGATAACGGGATCCTTTGAAACTAATTTCCAGATGGACATCAACATAATGAGACAGACGCCAATCAGCGGGAATCCCGCAATGACCGACACCGTCTGAACGGCGCTGAATCCGCCAACCAGCATAATCCCAAATGAGAAGAGCATGAAGACGACAACCCAGGCCATTCGGTTGAAACGACTAGGCTCCTCATGCGTCAATGGTAGGCTGGTAAATGAAGCCAAAATATAAGCCGACCCTGAAATGGTGGTAGCCAAGAAGATAAAACATGACACACCATACAGGCTCAACATAATGGTCTTCATTGGCAAAGTCCCGATGACGGCGGCGATAACTGCCGCTTGGCCTTGTGTATTTAAAATGTGGACTAAATCGACGACACCATTTTGTTGTAGCCACAGGGTATAACCACCCAAGACCGCGTAAAATGAGGCACAACCGCCACAACCATAAATGAGCATCCCCACAAGTACCTGACGAATGGTCCGGCCTCGTGAGATTTGTGCAATAAACAAGCCCATAATTGGCATATACGATAGCCACCAACCCCAGTAGAAAAGGGTATTCTGTTGGGCATAGGTATGCTGTGTCCCAATTGCCATGGGAATAAATTTTTGAAAGAATAAACCGATACTATTGAATTCACTAGCAAACAATTGACGCGTTGGTCCAATCAGGAAAACCATGATTAGAAAAACAATGGCGAGCCAGATATGAATTTCACTCAACTTATCAATTCCACCGTTTAAGCCGTGGAAAACTGTCACTGCGAAGATAATAAATAAGAAGAAAAATAACCCTGATTTTAGCGTTAGATTATCTGTCCAACCTGTAATAGCAGAAAGGACCTTAGACATAACCGGAACTTCCATCCCAATCGATGAGCCAATGCCACCCATAATGCCAAATACAACTAACAAGTTTACGATATTGCGACTCATTTTCTTAACGCGACCATCGCCTTGTAACACACCTAGACCATCGCTTAAGCGTTGGACGTGCCCATGTTTCCGGTAAAGAATGTATCCGACCAGAATCGTTGCGGGCGCAAACATCATCCAGGCTAACGGGCCCCAGTTAAACTGGCCAAACACCGTTGCCATGGCAAATGCGCTTTTGGACATTGGCGCTGCACCGTAACTGGGATGCTGAATCATCCGTAGCGGATCCACCATGCTCAGCATCATAATGCTGGCATCGATCGCCGTTGCGAAAACCATGGCGCCCCACTTGAAGTTACTATATTTTGGCTTATCAGCTTCACTACCAAGCTTGATATTACCAAACCGACTAACTGCTAAGTAAATCAAAAAGACGAAATTGATGACATAAACCCATAGGTAAGCCCAATCTAAATGCAAGTTAATCCAACTTAGAGTCGAAGCAAGTGGTGCCTGTAAGGCAGTGCCTCCGATGATGAAAACCAACGCTGCGACCATGAAAATAACCATGACTGGTATGAACACCAATTTATCAATATTTTTACTTCTTAAAATAAAAATCCTCCTCTAATCTATTGGTACCGTGCCACCCCTTCCTAATGTTAGGCTGGCAACAACTCAATTTCGCGGACAAATAAAAAAACGCCTGTCGCAAATACTTTTAAAGCCACCTGCACAGCGCGTTCTCTTCTTATACAAATTGCCAATTCCAATACGCGATATTGATCTTAAAATCAATTATAACGCTTTAAATCAATAAGTAAAATCGACTGGTTGAATAAGTAATTAATAACGGGTGTATGTAAACGTTACCATAACCACCACGTCGCAATCCAAAATTTATTTCACTTTTTTAGGTAATTCCTTAATCACCCGAGCCGGATTTCCGGCAATTGCCACGTTATCACCAAACGATTTTGTGACTACCGAACCAGCACCGACAACTACGTTATTACCAAGTGTGACTCCTGGTAAAACGGTCACCCGGCCACCGAACCAACAGCTATTACCAATCGTAATTGGCTTACCCATTTCAACATCGGCATCCCGTTCGTTAGGATCTAGCGGATGAACCGGTGTATACAAGCCAACGTTGGGACCAAAGTAACAATGGTCACCAATGGTAATCGGACAAGTATCCAAAAAGGTCATATCGTAGTTCCCATAAAAATGGTCACCAATATGGATGTTGAAGCCATAATCAAACTTAAAATCGGCCTCGACAAAGAAATGCTCACCAGTTTCTGCCAATAACGCCTTGAATCGATCGTTCCGTTTTTCATTGTCGGTGATGTGATTAATGGAAACTAACTCATCCCGAATGAACTTCCGTCGTTCAATTAATTCTGGGTCAAACTGTTGGTAGGGCTCACCTGCAGTCATTTTTTCACGTTCTGTACTCAAAGCTATCCCTCATTTCTAATCTACTTCAATCATACCACATAGATAAAAGGGGCCTGACAAAAGGCAAACAACCGAACTATTCTTCCTAGTCGTGCTCCAGAAGTCAATTTCTTCCGCCTAACTACGATCAGCGAACAATTCCAAGTACGAATTATTCGCCAATCTAGGTTAGTGCTCAGAAACTGACCGACTTCTGTCACAACCTTTTCTATTTTTCTCGTTGATCGTATGCCCGCTTCGATTTAAATCCAGCATTAAAAACTTCTTTCATCTTCTCAACGTGACGCTGCTTGGTTGCCTCCGCCTTGGTGCCAAAGATAAACTTCGCCCATTCACGCTGGTAGCCTGGCGTTAAATTCGCAAAAAAGTCGGATAGCGCCGCATCATCTTGTAACAAATCCGCCACTTTAGGAATATCCACTTCGTAGTCCTGTAAGGTTTTCTTTTCCATCGTCATAATCTCCTTCACTTAAAATCCTAATTTTTTGAGACTTTCAGTAATGCTTTCAACTGAATGATCCGAGTGATCGGTTGGCTCACTTGGCTTCGGCTTTGATTGCGGTTTAGCCGGTGTTACTTGGGGGTTTGGCGTCGGTACCACTTTAGCTTTTGGTACTTGATGATGCTCAACCGCTCTGGTTTTCTCGTTTTTGCCTGGCATGTCATCCATTGTCTGGTTCAAAAGCTCATCAACAAAGTTGTTGCCTTCGTTAGTGGCATGTCCCTTTGTCCACTCTAACGTTAAGTGAGAAAACTGTGGTAGCAAGCGATCTATGTCTTGCCAAAGTTGCTTATTTTGCAGTGGCCCAGCCGCACGCTTCCAACCGCGTTTTTTCCATCCTGCAAGCCAGCCCTTTTGAATCGCATTCAAAACGTATGTTGAATCCATGATAATGGTAATTTCCCGAGTCATTGCATCTAATTCGACGAGTTTTTTGAGCGCTTGCCTAAGTGCCATGATTTCCATGCGGTTGTTAGTTGCGCCAAATTCGCCACCCGAACCAGCCTCCGTTTTACCATCAATCTCAATTCGATACGCCCAAGCAGCCTTATCACTAGCATTTACGTGACCGCCCGCCACGTTTCCTGTGTTACGAGAACCACCGTCTGTGTACACGACGATATCGTTAAAAGCTGTTCCTGACATTGTAGTTGTGACTTTCGGTTTAGCTTTGGACGTCGCTTCATCTGCCGCTATGTATGCCTCAGCCTCAGTTTTGGTTTTAAAACTCTTGTATTGCGCGTTAGGATACCCTGATACTAAGCGCTTCGTTTCGTCCCAGTCCGTGTAAATACCGGGTGTACGTCCTTTTTTAACAGCGTAATACTTCATAACTCGTTGACCACCCTTTTTAATTTTTATTATCGCAAACTTCAAAGTAAAATTCTCTAATTTCTATATTTTCAATTTGACCCTTTCATACCTTTACAAGAACCTTAACGTTTTGTAAACATCAGGCTTCTCATTATTATTTTTCCTAACCTTATGCTAATATAATAGGTAATGGTTACCATCGGTTTTCAATAAATTTACTTTAAGGGGGCATTTGATGGATCAATTCCGCGTCAAACTCATAACCGTATTCCAAGCATGGGGTTTACTGAAAGACCAAAAGGCTCAACGCGACGAACGTTTTCCTGAATTAGAATCAACTGGTCAATACATATTACCGGATTACCGTTTGACCCGCAAACGTGAAGCGTTTAAAATTCGCCGACACACTTTCCTTAAACACCAGTATAAATCATATGTGGCTTTTGATTCAGAAAATGGCCAAACTTTATGGATGCACAACTTCGCTAGTTTAACTGAAGCCTTGTTCTGGCTTGAGACTGGTTTGAAGCCAACCGACTCCGACTCAACCTACTCTTATCAAGATTGGAAGACGGATCATGCCGACGCCATCGAAAAGGTGAAGGAAGAATTAAAACAACTTAAAGTTGCTCACGCTAAAAAGACTAAAGCGACTGCTAAACCAGTCAAATAAACGAGAAGCTCCCGTTATGGAAGCTTCTTTTTTGTCGGTGCCCTAAGTGTGGCATAATAGGGGTAAATATTGCATTACTTAAGGAGAGTTTCGCATGCAATCCGTCATTCACAGGCGATTTTCGCTTTCACAAACCTTAACATACGGCTTCGTCACCATTATTTTATTGGGGACGATCCTCTTAATGTTGCCGATTTCAACGAATTCGGGTAACGAAACTCCCTTTCTGACAGCATTCTTCACGGCCACGTCGGCAACCTGTATCACTGGTCTGACATTAGTTAATACAGCCGTGCATTGGTCACTGTTTGGTAAAATCGTGATTATCATCCTAGTTGAACTGGGTGGTCTCGGATTCATGACGTTCGCCGTACTCCTTTTCTTATTCATGCGTCGCAAACTGGCGCTCACTACGCAGCTATTAGCAAAGGAATCGCTTAATCTGCATAACCTATCGCAGGTGCGAATTGTCCGTTGGATTATCATTTTATCGTTAGCGATTCAGTTGGTGGGTACCGGTCTGCTATTTGTCGACTTTTATCCGCGATTCGGGCTACTGGATGGGATTGGCTACAGTATTTTCCATTCAATCTCCGCTTTTTGTAATGCTGGCTTTGACCTTTTTGGGAATAGTTTGATTTCGTTTCAAAATGATCCTTACGTGCTCACGGTTATGGCCGTGCTCATTATTGCCGGTTCTTTCGGTTTTCTAGTTTGGCAAGATTTACTACTGTATGCAAAAACACGTCACCTATCGCTTCACACGAAATTAGCATTACGAATGGGTACTGCGTTAATTCTATTATCGCTGCTCGTCTACTTCATTGCTGAACAGAATTTTCATTTCGATCAAAACGGTTCTACATTCGACCGCATCATCAACACGATTTTCATGGCCATTACGCCCCGAACGGCCGGTTTTGTGACCGTTCCTTACAATCACCTTTCCATGGCCAGCATCCTGTTCACCATGGTCCTCATGTTTATCGGTGGGACGCCCGGATCAACTGCCGGTGGGATTAAAACCACAACAGTTGGCCTGTTGCTCATTCAAAGTTGGGCGACACTAAAGGGTGACCGAGATGCTGAGTTTGGACACCGCCGTTTTACCCAAGAAAACATTTCTCGAGCCCTTACCCTCGTCTTCGTAGCCTTGGTCATCCTCGGAACCGCCATTATCATCCTGACGTTCACTGAGCATGTTCCCAAGGGATCCGGCCTTGAATATATTGTCTTTGAGGCGCTTGCCGCTTTTGGGACGACCGGAATTTCACTTGGTCTCACCGCGCATTTAACCGTCATCGGTAAACTGATTATCATCGCCCTGATGTTCATTGGCAGGGTCGGAATTTACACAGTCATGTTTTCAATTCTAAACGCCGATCACCCCGCAAAGGGTTATCGTTACCCAGAGGAGAGTGTTCTAATTGGTTAAATATCACGGAAAACAAAATTTTGCAGTTATCGGTTTAGGTCAATTTGGTGGCTCCATTTGCCGTACCCTGGTTGAGTCAGGGCAGGAAGTCTTAGCCATTGATAACGACGAGCAAATCGTTTCTGACTTCATGAACATCGCCACCCGTGCCGTTGTAGCGGATGCCGAGGATGAAGAAACCTTAAAAAGTCTGTCACTAGGCAATTTCGATTGTGTCTTCATCTCCATTGGTGAACATATTCAAGCCAGCATCATGGCCACAATTATCGTAAAAGAACTCGGTGCTAAATCGATCATCTGTAAAGCCGAAACCACCAGTCACGCCAGAGTTCTGGAAAAAATTGGGGCAAACAAAATTATTCAGCCTGAAAAAGATATGGGCCGTCGAGTTGCGCTACAAACGCTTAGCCCTAATATCGTTAATTACCTAGCGTTGAATAATCAGGTCTCACTTGCTGAAGTTAAAATTATAAACAAAAAGTTCATCGGTAAATCACTTGCCGAGTTGGCCATTCGAGAAAAATTTGGCATCACCGTCATTGCCATTTCCCGAAATGATAACGTCGATGTCTCCCCGATGCCGAGTGAGGTTATCCTGGCAGGTGATACGCTCGCTGTCGTTGGTGCAACCGAGCAGGTCACCAAATTTAATAAGGCTACGGATTAATATAATTACAAAAGCGGGTCACGGCGAAATGTCGTGACCCGCTTTTGGTTATTCAGAATACTTCTGTTACAAACTTGCTTACCACTTTCCCGTATTCCACGTACGGCCATCAATTTCGCCACCAACCTGTTGGATCCGTTGATCTAACTCTCGTGCAGCGGTTTGAAGTTCGGTAAACAACGCCTTATCTGTAAAGTGTTTGCTTTGATCTGCGAGTTTTTGACTCTCCTGCAAAAACCAGTCTAAATTTTCCATTTAGTCTTCCTCCATTTTAATCATGGCTAAGGTTTGTTGAAGGTCTGCCAAACGATCTTGTTCGGTACTCAACTCATTAATCAACAAGTTCAAAGTTGACGCCTCCGAGTTCAAAGCCGCTAGTCGTGATTTAAACCACTCAATTTTAGCCGTTAAACTTTCAATGGGCTCCTGAGTGAGGTAGCGTTGATAATTAATCAACTGGGCCATTTTCTCCCGGTCGGTTTGGTAGCCAAACTGATAAATGGGTAAAATTGGTAAAAAGTTCATCGCAAATTTTTTGGCGAGCGCTTGAAATGGTTTTGTCAGTTCTGCCAGACTAAACCCAACTTCCCCACCCGGCTGGTAAGCCTCAGCTGGCAGTCCAGTCGAAATCACTAAACCGAGGTGCTTGTCACTCAAATCGAGGTGACTTGATAAAACCTCGTCCTGCCAGTTTTTCAAACTTGCTGGTGAACTGTACCAGTACAGCGGAAATTGAAAAATAATTCGGTCGTTTTCAGCGAGCAATCGTTGCTCGATTTCAACATCTATCGGTTGATTGACCGCCAATTCATGCCAGGTGACATTTTCCAGTTCAGTCCCCCGTTTGAGAAATTGTTGGGTATATGAATTGTCGATTTCAGGATGTGACACGATTATCAAAGTTTTCATGAAAATGCCTCCCGATGCGTAAAGTTCACTGTTATCATATCATGAAATTTGTGAATTTAAAGTTATGACGTTAAGAGATTGTTTAAGCGCTTTCATATGTCTATAATAAAGCTAAGTCTTATCAAGAAAGGATGATAGTTTGTGTTAAGTAAGACGAAGCGTTTTTGGTTAGGTATTATGGGAATCGCCGTTATTGTGCCACTGGTATTGGCCGGTTGCGGCAAAAAGGAAAGTTCGGATAGTGTCAGCGTTAACCACGATAAAACTTTGATTGTGGCAACCTCTGGAACCCTCTACCCGACTTCCTATCACGATCAAAAGAGCAACAAACTGACCGGTTACGATATCGAAATCGTGAAGAGCGTTGCCAAGGAAATGGGTTACAAGGTGAAATTCAAGGAGCTCAACGTTGATGGCCAGTTAACGGCTATCAAGACGGGAAAAGCGGATATGGCCGCCAACGACTTTGGTATTTCACCACAACGGGAAAAATCGTTCACATTGTCAACGCCATACAAGCACTCCTTCAACAGTATGGTCGTGCGGAAAAGCGATAACTCCGGCATCAATTCTTGGTCCGATTTAAAGGACAAGAAGGCTGCTGGTGAAGCGGGCACGAGTTACCAACGACTAGCCAAGCAATTGGGGGCAAAGCTAGTCAATTATGACAACGTGTCAAACGATGTTTACCTTCGTGACGTCAAATCTGGTAAAACGGATGTCATTATGAATGACTACTATTTACAAAAGCTAGCACTAGCCGCAACTCCAAATAACGGTTTGAAGATTCTCGACAATATGTACTTCCGGACTACTGACGACGGCAAGGGTGTCGGCATTATCATGAAAAAGGGCAATACCAAGCTAGAAAAGAAGGTTAACGCAGCCCTTGCGAAGCTTGAGAAGTCTGGTAAGTTAGCTAAAATTTCAAAGAAATTCTACGGAACTGATGTGACAAAAAAACCAAACGTCAAAATTTCCAGAACCTTCAACATCAAAAATTAATGTCTAGGAGAGAGGTAATCGTATGAATTGGTTGTCCTATCTCTCAATTCCCAATTTCTTCGATGCACCGCTGGCATTTCAATCCATTCCGAAGATTTTAGCGGGATTTCCAATTTCCGCACTTCTGACGGTGGTTAGTTTCGGGTTAGCGTTGGTATTAGGCCTACTACTGACCTTGGCACAACTGAGCCGTTTTCGTGTCCTTCACTGGCCCGCTCGCGCATTCATTTCGTTCATGCGTGGCGTTCCAATGCTGGTTGTCCTCTTCATCATCTACTTTGGTTTTGAAATTAACGCGCTCCCAGCTGCCATCGTTGCATTCACGATTAACTGTAGTGCGTTTGTCTCAGAAGTCTTTCGTTCTTCGTTTATTGCGATTGACAAGGGGCAATGGGAAGCCGCCTATTCGTTAGGCTTACCCTACCGCCGAGTGGTTTTGAAGGTTATCTTACCGCAAGCCTTTCGCATTGCCATTCCGGCACTAGGAAATATTTTATTGGACCTATTCAAGGGAACTTCATTGGCAGCGATGATTACTGTGACCGATATGTTTATGGATGCAAAAATCATTGCCGGTGCCAATTTGGATTACATGACGATCTACATTACGATTGCCATCATTTACTGGTTTTTCTGCTGGTTAATGACAATTGGTCAAACCCAGTTAGAACACCATTTAGCGTACTAAAAAAGACGATGAGCTGAGCTCATCGTCTTTTTACTTAGCCAAATCTTCTGTCCTAATCGTGTTCCAGAAGTCCGTTTCCTCCGCCTAACTACGATTAACGAACCATTCCAAGAACGAATTATTCGCCAATCTAGGTTGATGCTCAGAAGCGAACGACTTCTTTCACAACTTGTCCTTAGTTTACACGATCCGTACCAACCACTGGGCTCGTTGTTCTAGCAAGTGATGGTTTGAGGAAATGAAGTCCCAGACCAACAACTAAACCAACCAATGCGGGCACAACCCAATCCATACCAAGACTAGCGAATGGTAAGTAGCTTTGTTGGAAGCTAGCTAGGGCCTTACCGAATGCACTAGCACTCACAACTGGTGGGAATGCGGCAACCATATCCAATAGCGCTGGCACCGCCGTTAGCAGCACAACAGGTGCATACACACGGGGGTCACGATTGAAGAGTGGTGAAAAGACAGAAAGTAAGATTAATACCATGGCAAATGGGTAAAGGAACATCAACATTGGTGTTGACCATGCCAAGATTTGTTCCAAACCGAAGTTGGCCGTTAAGAAGGATGCCAAACACATAAAGGCTAACCATTGGCGGTAACTCACTTTAGGAAAATGTTTGTGGAAATCTTGTGCGAACGCCGCTACTAAGCCAACCGCCGTTGTTAAACAAGTAACGGTAAGTAAGGTTGCCAGTAGTGCATGGCCAAAGCTACCCAGATAATGGCTAACCATTTGGTTGAATGCCACACCACCATCTACAGAAAGCTTAAACTCACCTAACGTTGTGGCACCTAACCAGATTAAACCGACATAAATCACACCGATCATTGCGGTGGCCAATACACCCGCTCTAGCTGTGACTTTTGCATTACTTTTAGCTGAAGTTTTACCTAGTTGGCGTACCGCCGTTACAACGGTAACCCCGAATGCCAAACCGGCTAAGGCGTCCATCGTGTTGTAGCCTTGCAAAAAACCGTTGAAGAATGAAGCGTCTTGGTACTCAGCAGTGACTACTTGCTTCGAAGCGACGCCCATTGGTGAAACGAATCCGAACGCAAAGACTGAGAATAAAAGCACTAAGAAAACAGGATTTAGCAATTTACCAACGCTATTCATGATGTTGGATTCTTTGTAGGAAACCAGGAAGGCAGCACCGAAAAATACTGCTGAGAACACGAATAGACCAACCTGTGTTAATGATTCTGGTAATAATGGCTGAACGCCGACTGAAAATGGAATCGTAGCGGTCCGGGGAGTTCCGAATAATGGACCAATAGTGGCGTGAATTAAGATCATAAAAGCTAATGCAAACGCTGGTCCCAATGGGCGACCTACATCATAAACCCCTTTTGAATGGGTCACACTGATTGCGAGAACCGAAAGTAATGGTAATACGACCGCGGTTACTAGAAATCCTAGCGTCGCCATCCCCCAATGACCACCCGCAAGTTGTCCGAGATGGATTGGAAAAATTAAATTCCCTGCTCCAAAAAATAATCCAAATAACATTGAACTGACGACTAAATATTGTTTCTTGGTTAATGGCTTGGTGTTTAAGTCTTGTACTTCTTCCATAAGCTGTATCCCTCCGATTTTGGTGTTCGTTGTTGTCTATGTATTGCCCTAATGTGACTAATGTCGCTTTCCATTTCCCATCATCGCCTTTAACGCTAAAAAGCGCCCCTAATCCTGAATTGGATTAAGGGCGCTTATGCACGGTACCACCTTAGTTTGCTAGTCCATCGCTGAAATAGCCTCATCGCGTACAGCAAATAAATTGCGATACGTTAACGCGATAACGGGCGTACCCAATGCAGATTACTGTCAGTTCACTACATCACTCAAAAGGGATTTTCATCATCCAGTTCTTGCTTCCTCTCACCAACCGAAGCTCGCTGATAGAATCAGGATGATTACTCTTCTTTCTCATAGCGTTTTAATATTTTCATTATCTTATAACCGTTTTTAGTTTTTGTCAACAAAAAATTGCACAAAAAAACCTCACCACGAATGGTGAGGTTCCGCTTAACGATTAGGTTAATTAAGCAACAGTAACGTTGGCAGCTTGTGGTCCACGATCGCCATCTTCAACGTCAAGAGTAACTTTTTGGCCTTCTTCAAGAGTCTTGAAGCCTTCAGAGTTGATAGCTGAGAAATGTACGAATACATCTGAGCCGTTTTCTAAAGTAATGAAGCCGTAACCTTTGTCTGCGTTAAACCATTTAACTGTACCTTGTTCCATAAGAATGAAACCTCCGTTGCGCTATGCGCGATTTATTTGCATTTGAAACTTTTGAAAAAGGAGCCATTCTTAATAGAACGTTGTACCTTTATTCCGAAGCATAAATACATTATCAATAGAATAACAGCTATTTAGATAAATAGCAAGATTAAAGTTTTAACCGTTTTCAGACCTTCAATGCCATATCTAGGTGAGGAATCCCGTCAACTGGGTAAACCTGACTCGTCGCGACAAAGCCAAAACTTTCGTAAAATTTTTTTAAATAAGCTTGAGCTTGCGCCAAAATTAAATTATTTTCCGGAAATTCAACCAGAATTTGGGCCAGCAACTTAGTCACCAGTTCACGACCTAATCCTGACTTCCGTGCCTCTGGTGCGACCACTACCCGGCCAATGTGCACAGAATGACCATCCTCACCAGGAATCATCCGAGCATAAGCCATAATATTTCCCTCAGCATCCTTAGTGAAAAAGTGGCGTGAAATTAAATCATCACGATCAACTTCTTGATAATAACAGGTTTGTTCAACCACGAACACCCTAACCCGAAGTTCATAAATTAAAAATAGTTCCTTAGTCGTTAACTCTTCAAAGCGTTTCGTTTGAAATTCAGCCACAAACGCCACCGCCCTTCCTAAATTTAAAAGTTAGTATAGCACGTCCGACTATTTGTTGTAATTGCAACAAAATAGTTTTTGACGGCTGCATCTAATTGTTTGCCATTAGCGCCATAATTTTGTTTAATGAACATAATTAAAAATGGAGGTTTTATCATGGGAAAATATATAATTCACTCAACACTGAGACCCATTGGAAGCCAAGTCGTCAACAAGCTTGGGATGTTTAGTTTCCTATCAGATGAACCAGTTGCTGCAAAAGGAACTGATTCAGCCCCAAATCCCGTTCAATATCTATTGGCCGCCGTTGGGAGTTGTATGGGTGCAACGGCTCGTGACATTGAAAATCATGAGCCAAGCCTAGAAATCAAATCCTTCAATACCGATGTTTACGGTGAAACCACGACCTACGATGACGGTAGCTCAAAGGTTACTCACATCACCATCAAAATTAAAGCCCAAACAAATCTAGATCCAGTCGATCACCAAACCTTCTTGCACGAAGTCATTCGTATGTGCACGGTTCACTCATCATTAGAGGGTTCCGTTCCAATGGATATCGAATTTGTAGAGTAATGAATAAAGAGGCTGTGACATAAGTCTCTAAAAAGTGGAATCTAAATCGGATAATTCGATTTAGATTCCACTTTTTTAGTCAAGATTAAGGAGCTTAGCTCCT
>NZ_BBJM01000025.1 GCF_000740055.1 Secundilactobacillus oryzae JCM 18671
GTTAATTCATACTGATCGTGGTGCGGCGTATACTTCCAAAGCATTTAATCAGTATTTAGTAGTTAATGATGCCCAACACAGTTATTCAGCACCAGGGATACCGGCTGACAATGCCGTAATAGAACATTGGTGGGCAGATTTTAAGGCTATTTGGATCGCACACCTGCCTAAAGCACAAACATTATTAGAACTAGAAGGACAAGTTAGAGAAGGAATTACCTATTTCACTGAAAAATTTATCTCAGCGAAGAGAAATGACCTTACCGCAGCGGAATACCGTTTTGGCAAAGCCAACTAATTTTTATTATTTAATGTGTAAACTTGACAGGGCACAGTACCAACCACCAGCCCCTACCAGTCTTATACATCTTATAATGTTGTTTAGCTTCTTTCTTTGAACGCAATAATTGTCTATTGTGCATGATAACTCCCCCTAAAATCACTTGAATTACGTCTTCGGTATAGATTTATCATATAGGAAGTCAAATATACTGGTCCAACGAAGTACAAATACCCCCACCGTTAATCACGGATTGCACAAAAAAAGTGGCTCGTTAGCCACTTTTCTTCTATATTAATTAGCTTAGTTTTGACTTAAGTCCCTCAATAATGATTGAGATGCCCATCTCAAACTGTTGCTTGGCGGAAAGCGAATTGCGAATCCGTACTGAAGCCGCCATGTGATGAAGATTTTGGTCCTGGACTCGCTGCCGGATTAGCGCAACTTGGTCAGCAAGGCCCCTGTCCTTCTGATCAGCAATCTGACGTCTAAATCGACTTTCAGTGGCCAAATCAATGGTGAGCCCGGTCAGCAGAAAATCAATCGAGGTCAGCGCAATGTTAGCCGTTTCTTCTTCGATACCCGCATCAGCCATAATTCCAATTGCATGATCAATAAGCTGAAGCCGAGTGGATGAAGACGGAATCGTTCCAGCCATCAAGACAGCGGACGACGGATATTTTTGATAAACATCAAACAAGTTCCCAAATAGTTGCTTGAGTTGCGTTGTCCAGTCCAGCTCCGACGACGGAAACTTTACTTCGGCAATGATGACGTCCGCCATCGCCTGCAGAATCTCCTGCTTGTTCTTAAAATACCAGTAAAGCGTCGACACATCGATGTGCAAATCACGCGCGACATGACGCATGGAAAATTTTTCAAATGAGCTCTCCGCGCCCATTGTTTGGATGGCCTGCTGAATAATTTGTTCTCGTTTAATTTCCTTTGGCAAAAATGCGCCTCCTTTTTCAAAATAATAGGGAATAACAATTGTATCTCAATGGCTTTTTTGGTATCATTCATGTTAATTTTGTTTTTTCAAAAGCATTTTTTTATCACTTAACTCCAACAGTGTTGGAGGACTGAATCATCATATCACATTCAGTTTAAAATATCTAAACCAAGGGAGGACACAACTGTGATTAGAAAAGCAATCGGTAAGTATAAATTACTGGTTACGGCTGCTTTATTAACGATGCTGCTGCAAGTCGGCGCAACACTATGGCAACCTAGTTATATGAAAAAGATTCTTAGCGTCATGGCGGATACAGCACTTTCGACTAGCGGTAAGATCGACAAAATTAGCGACTACGGGGTGGCGCTAATTGGAATTGCCGTAATTGGGTTAATTGGCTCTGTGCTAAACACCATTACTGCCGCTAAGATTTCGCAGGCAGTTTCAGCCGATTTACGGGAGGAAACATTCCGAAAGATTCAAACCTTCTCATATGAAGATATCGAAAAATTCAAATCCGAGAACCTCGTTGTTCGGATGACGAATGATATTAACCAAATTCAAATGCTCCTCATGATGATCTTCCAGGTCTTAATCAGAGTGCCTCTCCTTTTTGTTGGTGCCTTTGTTCTTTCGATTATCACCATGCCACAACTATGGTGGGTTATTATCGTCATGGTATTCCTCATCGTGATCGTCACTGGTCTTTCAATGAAAGCCATGGGCCCTCACTTTGCGGCATTCCAAAATTTGATGGATCGCATTAACGGAATCGCCAAGGACAACCTCCGGGGTGCCCGGGTGGTTAAATCATTTGTTCAAGAAAAAAATCAAGAAGCTAAGTTTGATAAAGAATCAGACGATCTTTATGGTCATAACTTAGCAGTTGGCTACATCTTCTCAACAATGGTGCCAGCCTTCACCTTGATCTCACAACTCGCTATTTTTGTTGCTATTATTTTTGTTTCAACTTTCATCACGGATTCAGCATCAAATGCCGCTGACCAACTCGGTGGTATTATGTCCTTCATCCAATACATGATGCAAATCATGTTCGCCATTATCATGGGTGGCATGATGTCGATGTTTGCTTCTCGTGGATTTATTTCCATGGGCCGAATTTCAGAAGTCCTGAATGCCAAGGTTTCAATGACCTACGATGACGTTCCCGATGAAGACCTCGAAGGCTCAATTGAATTCGATCACGTTTCGTTTGCTTATCCAAATGATGAGGAACCAATGTTGAAGGATGTTAGTTTTAAAGTCGCGCCAGGCCAAATGGTCGGTGTGGTTGGCGCAACCGGAGCTGGTAAGTCTACTCTAGCGCAACTAATTCCTCGATTGTTCGATCCTACTGAAGGAACGGTTAAGGTGGGCGGTAAAGACTTGAAGCGCGTTTCGCAAGGAACCCTTAAGCGAAACATTTCAATCGTTCTACAAAAGGCCATCCTCTTCTCCGGTACCATTGCCGGTAACTTGAAACAAGGTAAGCAAGATGCCAATGCTCAGGAAATGGATCGTGCAGCTCAGATTGCTCAAGCAGCTGAGTTCATCAATAAGTTACCTGATCGCTATGACGCTGAAGTCGAAGAACGTGGTAACAACTTCTCCGGTGGTCAAAAACAACGGATGTCCATCACTCGAGGCATTATCAAGTCGCCGAAGGTTTTAATCCTGGATGACTCTACTTCTGCGCTGGATGCTCGTTCCGAAAAACTGGTTCAAGAGGCCTTCAGTAAGGACCTCAAGGGCACCACAACTCTAATCATCGCCCAAAAGATTTCTTCAGTGGTTCACGCTGATACGATCTTGGTAATGGACGAAGGTCGTGTGGTTGCTCAAGGAACCCACAAGGAACTCGTTGAAAGTTCCGATGTTTACCAACACATCTATGCCACTCAAAAAGCAAAGGAGGCCTAAAAAATGAATGATACTGCTAGAGCATTTAAGTTCTTCTACCTCTACCTTAAGAAATATAAACTTCAATTTCTAATCATTGCCATCTTCATTTTTGCGGCAACCTATTTGCAAGTTGAAGCCCCTGTTATCATGGGTAAAGCCATCACTCACCTATCAACTTATGTGGGCGATTTCTTCACCCATCAACACGCGGATGATGCCATTAAGGCACTTAAGAAACTGGCCGAGGCCGGCACAACCGCACAAGATTCACTCCAAAAAATTGCCGGCCAACTTAGCCAGGCGAGTGGTACTCACATTGGTTGGCAAGCTTTGACCGATGCGAACGTGCCACAACAGGTTCTTTCTAAGTTACCAAAGGGTACGACAATTCAATCACTCCAAGAAATGGCTAAAATGCCTTCAGATTGGCACTTACTCACTAATTCAAACGTACCACAAACCCTATTGGAGAATTTACCAAAAGGGACAACGATTAATGAACTGCATCGCGTTGCCGTTTCAAATCCGGCAAGCAAGGCCGACTTCTTCGGTGCGATGTGGAAGCTGCTTGGGTTCTATGTCTTCACTGGCGTGGCGCAGTTAATCTACACGATTCTCTTCTCTCGAATCGTGGCCCACTCAACTAACCGGATGCGTAAAGGATTATTCGGTAAGTTGGAACGCATGACGATTGCTTACTTTGATCGCCACGAAGATGGTGATATCTTAGCTCGTTTCACGTCTGACTTGGATAACATTCAAAATACATTAAACCAAGCTGCCGTTAACGTTGCTACCAACGTTGCCCTTTACATCGGAATCGTCATCATGATTTTCGATCAAAATGTCAACATGGCTTGGGTGACTGTTTCAACCACTCCAGTCGCTGTGCTGGCAGCCGTCATTATTATCATTCAAGCGAAGAAGTCAACCGACCGGCAACAAGCCGAAGTTGGGGTCCTCAACGCCTACATGGATGAAAAGATTTCTGGTCAAAAAGCGATTATCGTTGAAGGTCAACAAGAAGATGCCATTAACGGCTTCATGACCCGAAACAAGAAGGTGCAAAAATCAACCTTCGCCGCTCAAACTTGGTCAGGAATGATTTTCCCTCTAATGAACGGTTTCTCACTAGTGACAACTGCCTTAGTCATCTTCTTAGGTACCAAGATTGCGTTGAATGATAGCTCATTGAGCACCGCTGCAGCCCTCGGACTCGTGGTCACGTTCATTCAATACGCCCAACAATACTACAACCCAATCATGCAAATTTCTTCATCATTCGGTCAATTGCAACTTGCAATTACCGGTGCCACTCGATTGAACGTCATGTTCGACGAACCGGATGAAGTTCGGCCAGAAAATGGGAAATCATTTGATGGCGTGGGCGATGGTATCCAAATCGAAAATGTCGACTTTGGTTACCTACCTAATCGACCAATCTTGAAGGATGTCTCAATCGACGTTGACAAGGGTCAAATGGTTGCGTTAGTTGGTCCTACCGGTTCTGGTAAGACTACTGTCATGAACCTGATGAACCGTTTCTACGATGTTGATAAAGGGGTCATCAAGTATGATGGCACTGACATTCGTGAATTTGATCTCGACAGTTTACGAGCTAAAGTCGGAATTGTCCTTCAGGAATCAGTTCTCTTCTCCGGTACCATTGCGGATAACATTCGCTTTGGTAAACCAGACGCCTCAATGGACGAAGTGATTGCAGCGGCTAAAACCACTCACATTCATGAATTTATTGAAGCCCTACCAAACAAGTACGAAACCGTTGTTGATGATAACAACTCTGTCTTCTCTGTTGGTCAAAAGCAACAAATATCAATTGCGAGAACGATTTTGACAGACCCAGCCATCCTTATCTTGGATGAAGCCACTTCTAACGTGGATACGGTGACGGAGCAACAAATCCAGTACGCCATGGAAGCTGCCATTGCTGGCCGGACGTCATTCGTGATTGCCCACCGTTTGAAGACAATCTTGAACGCCGATAAGATTATCGTGCTGAAAGATGGTCAAATCATCGAAACGGGTACTCATGAAGAACTCGTTGCCGCAGATGGCTTCTACGCCGAACTGTACCATAACCAATTCGTTTTTGAATAAACCAAAAAAGCGTTCCCGATATTTTTCGGGAACGCTTTTCTCATACGCTTAACTTAACTCATTTCCATATTCATCCATGAAGCAGACAGCACATTGCCATCCGGATCCTTCACTTCTAATTCGTACATTTGGTCCTCAGGAATATCCATTTCGACGTGATAGTAGTCGCCACCGTTGGCCTTAGCCGTTTTGGCGAATTGCTTCACTTCGTCTATCGATTCCATACTAAAAGCGGTCATTGAGCCACTCGTCAGTTTAGTATCAGCCAGATCCTGATCCTTCAAAAATTTACGGTAAAAATCGTGCGTCAACAGCATGATCCAGATGTTTTCATCCCACATCATGCCTGCACCATTTGCATCTGAAAAATCCAAGTTTTGCTTAAATCCAAGTTCTGTATAAAATTTGATCGAGCGTTCCATGTCTGTCACCGGTAAATTAACAAAAACCATTTTTGCCATAACGAAACTCTTTTTAGATCAGATTCTGGTACGGTATTATTATCACATGCGGGCATTTTGCTCGCAAGGAATCCAACTCATGAATTGAGTCACTAAATGCGTCATGCCAGCAAAACGGCGTATAATCATGGTTGGAATCAAATCGAGATTGGGGGAATCAAAATGAGAAAACACGCTTCGCTATTATTTATTTTTTCAATCATCTTGGCCATCATCAGTTTAACGATAGCCTGGATCATTTCTAACATCGCGTTTCATCTGTTGCCGCTCGACAGTCTTGCGGCTTATCAGCCCGTTCTGACTGAAATTCTAGCACTACTATTCTGGTGGGGACTAGATAAAACTTACTTCAAATCCCAGGTCAGTTGGGCATTTGGTACGGCCACGAAAAACTGGCTGTATCTGTTACCGATTATTGTGGTCTTAATCGGCGATGCAACACTGAATCCAAGTTTCAATTTTGGATTTAGCAATATCATCTTATCAATCATCTTAGGCCTTGGTGTCGGGATTTTTGAGGAATACGTTTTCCGAGGGATCTTGGTTAACCAGTTCTATAATCGTTTGAATATCAGTGCCTTGATGACCGCTGTGCTAAGTGGCTTGGCTTTCGGTTTCACTCATCTAGTCAATGCGCTTAATGGCAACTTTGGAAATACAGTTGCCCAGACGCTAGCCGCGATTTCACTTGGCTTCTTCTTCGCCGTGGTTTACTTACTAATCCACAACTTATGGTTGGTAATCATTGCCCATGCCATCATTGATGCTTTTGACCATCTCGCTTTTGGCACCTTGAGCAACAATGCAGGTACCAGCTTAACAACCGGGATCATTTACTTCGTCGTCTTTGCGGCCATTGGGTTCTGGTTGCTTCGCCGTAATCAGGTCAGTAGCCAATTTGTCCACCAACCTGGTATGACCGTCAAATCAAAAAGTCACGTGAACTTTTCGGGATCGTGATGTCACAACAGGGCCTGCAACCATCAACCCGGTTAAGTCCATCGTGGCCGTCCTCATCCCCATTGTCGAATTAACATTGGGGCCAATTCTGGTCAAACCGTTCCATTCGCAACTGATGAAAACAACTGTCATGACCTTAGTCTTCTTTATTGGTTTCCTAGTTGCCATTTACCTATTCCGCGATATTCTTGAAAACGGATTGGCATAAATGGACACAGGGCTGGTTTATGAAGGTCCTGCTGGCGATTGGTGGCGTCATTGTCTCCTACGGCATTTTAATTGTTGTCCGCTTGGCGCTCAAAGCAACTGGCTTAACAGCGATGGAAACTAGTGGTGTTGACGTCTTAAGTATCCAAACTGAAACAACCGGTTTGATTGCCAGTCTAACGGTTTTAATGGCACCGTTCACCGAAGAACTGGTCTTCCGCCACGTGCTCTTTTTCCAGTGGCGTCATCGTGGCGCATTAACCTGGTTAATGTTTGTGGTTTCATCAATTCTATTCGGCCTTGCCCATTGGAATAACTTTAATGGTGAGGTCATCCAGATGATTCCGTACATGGCAGTTGGTGCCTGGTACGCCCTCATTTACTACTGGTCAAAGAATATTTGGCAAGCGATTGCGACTCACTTTCTCTTTGACTTCATGGGCTTTGCCGGCGCATTGCTAGTCTTCATCATGGCTTTGTTTGGAATCGGATAATATTAAGTATTGAACCAGCATTGTAGAACCTGACTAAAATGGCCCCAAGAGCGAATGCTCCTGAGGTCATTTTTAATTATATCTTACCGCCGAATACTGGGTAAGCACTTGCGTTACCGTAATCTAGCGGTTGAACCTTCTTCAAGGTTTCCATGTCTTCAGCAGAAATTTCAAAATCAATTTCTGAATTAGACTTCATGTGATCTGGGTTTTCCGTCTTTGGTAGCACGACAGTTCCTAGTTGCCAGTCATAACGAATAGAAAGCTGAGGAACGCTCACGTTGTATTTCGCTGCCATCGCCTTAATTGCATCGTTTTGCATAGCTAAACCGTGCGCAATTGGTGAAAAGGCTTCAACGACAATTTCATTTTCTTGAGAATACTTAATCAAATCAAGTGGTGTTGAACCAATATGAGACAGAATTTGGTTGACCATTGGCTTCGTGTCACTATTTTGGATTAAGTTATCGAGATCGGCTTTTTCAAAGCTGGAAACGCCAATTGCACGCAACTTGCCTTCCTTCATGGCGTCTTCAAGTGCGCGCCAAGCTTCCAAATTACCTTCAAAATGACGGTCAGTTGATTGGTTCACTTCCACCCATGGTTGAGGATTGTGGATAATCATCATGTCTAAATAATCGAGTTGCATCTTGTTAAGGGTTTCGTCGATCGATTGCTTAGCTTCATCATAAGTCTTCAACTCAGCTGCCACTTTTGAGTTCACAAAAATATCTTCGCGGGCAACGCCTGACTGACGAATTTCTTCACCAACGCCACGTTCGTTACCGTAAGCTTGAGCGGTATCGATATGACGGTAGCCAATTTTAATTGCTGAGCTAACTGCATCAGCCACTTTGTTATCATCGATTTCCCAAACACCTAATGCAAACCGGGGAATCTTAACACCATTTGTTAATGTATCTGTTTCTTCAAAAATACTCATTTAATTAGATCTCCTTTTTTTAAACTTCTTGTTGTGTTGGTCGAATGACCATTTCATTGACCGCCATATTAGCAGGCGTATCAATTACAAAAGCAACTGCTTGAGCGATTTCTTCGGCATCTAATGCAAACATTTCCGAACCAGGCTGCTTCATTGCGTTTTCCAAACCAGACTTAACGGCCTCATTATTAATAGAATTAAATAACTCAGTCTTAACTGATCCTGGTGCAATAATCGTCGTTTTGATGTTATTTGCGTGTTCCTCTTGACGCAGTCCTTCCATAATTGCTCTAACCGCATACTTGGTCCCTGAATAAGCTGCGTACCCTAGTAACACCTCGTAACCTAATACTGACGAAGTCGTAATCACGTGGCCACTCTTTTGTTGCTTCATAACTGGAAGTGCAGCCGCAATGCCGTTTAAAACGCCCTTAACGTTAATATCTAACATTTGTTGCCATTCGTCGTGGGCAACTTGATCCAGGTTATTAACTGGCATAATACCAGCATTATTGAAAATAACATCGACGCGCCCGAATGCAGCAACTGTGCCGTCAATCACGGCTTGAACATCTTTCTTTTTGGTAACATCAGCTTGAAAAACTTCAATTTCAGCTTCAGGATTGCCCTGCTTGATTTCAGTTAACCGATCTAACCGACGAGCAGCCAAACTTAATTTGGCACCTCGTTGTGCCAGCAAGCTGCCAGTTGCAGCACCTATGCCACTTGAAGCTCCCATAATGACAACTACTTTATCTTTTAGACTCATCATTAAACTCCCTTTTCATCAATCTTCTTAACCATTCGTGCGGGCACCCCTGCGACCACCATATTATCCGGTACGTCCCGAGTAACAACTGCCCCAGCAGCCACCACCGCATTTTCACCAATCGAGACACCTGGCGTAACAGTCACATTAGCGCCCAACCACGCATTATTGTGAATGTGGACGGAAGCTAGGTCTAAGTTACGGCGATCCGCTGGTACCATTCGATGATTGACTGATGCGATGGTCACATTAGGACCAATCAGTACATGGTCGCCAATGTAAATACCGCCTAAATCAGTAAACATCGCATTGGCGTTGATGAACACTGATTCACCAATATGCAAGTTACGACCAAAATCCGTGTGAAACGGCAACCGAATTTCCGTTGTCTCATCGATACGTTCATTTGTAATTTGACTAACTAACTGTCTAATTTCTGTTTGAGTATGCGCACCGGTATTGAGCTCTTGAACCAATCGTTGATTGGTCTCATTGATATGCTCAACTTCATCGTACGCTATCGTTCCTAAATCCATTTTTGAATGCAAGGCTTCACCCCGTTCCTTTAAATTGACTCTAGTATAGCTAGGGATTATCATAATGTTAAATACTTATATGAAATCATTATTCATAATTTTTCGTTATAGTTAGGAGCAACCAAATGGACATTCGGGTTCTTCGTTATTTCGTCGCCGTCGCCAGAGAACAAAATTTTTCGCGTGCGGCCGACTCACTCCACGTTTCCCAGCCCGCCCTTTCTCGTCAAATTCAGGATCTGGAAACCGAGCTGGGGACTAAGCTTTTTTCACGGGCGCACCGGCAAATTCTGTTAACCCAAGAAGGTCATTATCTGATGCAGCGTGCCGAGGAAATCATTTCCATCGTCGATAAAACAACCTATAACCTCCAAAAACAGGATATCATCAGTGGAACGCTGGATATCGGGGCTGGTGAAAGTATTGGCCTTAGACCGGTCATGCAGACCATTCAGCAAATTGTGCGCCAATATCCTGAAGTCCATATCAACTTGAAAAGTGGTGACTCGGAGGATATTAAAGCCAAATTGGACGCTGGTACACTAGAGTTCGCCGTCATCATGGGGCACCAACAATTGAGCCAATACAACACCCTGACGTTACCCGATGAAAATCAGTGGGGCGCGTTGATGCGTAAAGATGAACAGCTCGCCAGCCATGAAGTGATCACAGCCAGCGACCTTCTGGGGCGCCCCCTCATTGGTTCCGGTCAAATGATGCGTCTCGCCACGTTTCGGGAGTGGAGCCATAATTTAATCGACCAGTACAATTTCATCGGTACTTACAATCTGATTTTCAATGCGAAGTTACTCGTCGAAACAGGTGCCGGCATTGCGCTGACTTACAAAGATCTGGTGGATACAACCGGCGATACAGATCTCATTTTTCGCCCGTTGTCACCAAAAATGAGTGAACCGAACACCCTGATTTGGCCAAAAAATCATAGTTTACCTAATGTAAGCCAGCTTTTTTTGGATACACTCAAGCAAAACATTTAAATGCTGAGACTCTAAATTTTTCTTACGGCCAGACTGCTATTCAGCCATTTAGCGGAATTTGCTGTACACTATGCTTAGGAAAATGAATAGGAGTTGTGACGATGAATAACAATGATGAAACGCCAATGACTCGAGAAGAATTGCGACAGCAAAAAGCGCAGCAATTCAGTGACGATCAACCGATTGATAAGAAAACTAAAAAGAAAAATAAGAAAAAGAAACGCAGACATCGCAAGCTCTGGCTAAGCCCGATTGCAATCCTTGCGATTGTGGTTATCCTGTTTGTCTGGATTGGCTCCCGCTCCGCCTTGAGTGGTAACTGGGTCGAAATTAGTAATAGTAGTGGCACCACCTACACCAAGGTGACGGACGTTGATGATCTGAGTACGCTAACCATCAAGAGTGGTAAGTATACCTACACGCCCAATAACAACCAAACCAATTCACAAACCGGCACCTTTGAAGATGACAGTTCGCGCGATACAGCTACCTTCGACGAGACGGCCGCAACTTACACGCTGTCCGCCGATAACGACCACGTGACCTTCAGTAATCCGGATGGGACGATTTCTGGGCTGGGTAACAAATCGAGTGTCACTTTTGTCCGGAAAAACTCCGATGAGTACAAGCAAATTGAGGAGTGCGTCGAAACACAAGCGGAATCTGCCAAAGCAAGCAGTTCCAGCAAGAGTAACCTTAGCAGTGCCATTTCCAGCATTAAAGACAAGGTAACCGGTAACGGCTCCAACGAGGACTCTAGTGGTACGGATAGTAGTTCAAGCTCTTCCTCCGCACCGAGTGAATCGAGCTCGTCTGCAAGTTCGGATACCAGCTCGACAGAATCCGCCATTGATGATGCCAAGGACCAAGGCGCTTCAATTTGGAATCAGGTGCAAAACCAGGTTCAAAATTGGTTGAATAGCCTTGGTGTAACGTCAAATTAGAAACAAATTTAGGAGTCTCAAGGTGGTTAGATAAATGTCTGACTGGCTTGGGGCTTTTTAGTTAATTGAAAATAAAAAAGGCCTAGCTCTCATAAAAATGAAAAACTAAACCTAATTGACTTCAACTTAATAGAATCGTTCTCTAATCATTTACCTTAATCACAATTTTACCGTGAGCATGCCCAGTCTCAGAATATTCCCGCGCTTTTTGCGCATCTTCGAGTGCAAACGAACGATCAATAATTGGTTTTAACTTACCCTGTTCGATTAACTGTGTTATTTCAGCTAGTTAAGCCCCATTCGCATCCATGAATAAAAACTGATAGGTCACTTGAAATTGGCGTTCTAACTTTGCCAATTTTTTTGTGACTAATCCGAACAACGTCGCCTTCAGCCATCCTAACTTTTTGGCTCGCGCAAACTTAGCGTCTGGTAATCCGGAAAGTGACACAATGATGCCATGAGGTTTCAGTACCTTGAATGATCTATCTAATTGCTCGCCACCTAACGTGTCAAACACCATGTCGTAATCGTGGAGAATTTCATCAAACTGTTCTGAGTGGTAATCAATCACTTGATCAGCACCCAGCGCTTGAACGGTTGCTGCATTCTTGGGACTAGCAGTCGTTGCCACATAGGCACCCAAGTGTTTTGCCATTTGAATTGCAATTGAGCCGACACCACCGGCACCGGCCTGGATAAAGACCTTTTGACCAGGCTTTATTTTAGCCAGATCAATCAGTGCTTGATAGCTCGTTAAGCTCACCAACGGTACTGCCGCCGCTTCTTCAAACGACAAATTTTGAGGCTTCAGCGCAATGTCCGCCTCGTTCACAGCTAAATAATCCGCAAACGTCCCAATTTGAGAATCTCGTGGACGGCCGTAGACTTCATCACCAATTTGAAACTTATTAACTCGATTCCCAATTTGCGTCACAACCCCCGCAAAATCATGTCCAAGGGTCAAGGGCATCTCGTGTTTCACTAGTAATTTAATGCCACCCTCTCTGGTTTTTGAATCAATCGGATTAACACTTGCGGCCTTGATAGCCACCAAAACTTCATCAGGCGCGATAGTTGGCATTGGTACCTGCTTCAATTTTAATTCAGTGTGTCCATATTTTTCAATTTGCATTGCGCTCATCGTTTTAGTCATTTTGTTCATTCTCCTCTGCTAGTCGTTCAATAGTTGCTGTTGTTCGTTGCATGATTGCAAAATTGGGGTTTGGATTAACCGCGTAATAGTGCTTAGTGCCGACGTTTCGCACCGAAACCAACTTCGCCGCCTTTAAAATTTTCAAATGGTGGGATACCGCCGGTCGTGACAGATGTGTCTTTTCGGTCAGCAATCCCACTCGCATCCCATCACATCCCGCTTCCAACAGCGAAATGAGAATCAATTGTCGGTTTTCATCCCCTAGTGCCAACAAAATATCTTGCGTCTTCATGAAGCCATCCTTAATGGCCTGTAAATCTTCTTGTTTGCCCATCTATCGTTCCTCCGTTCAAAAATTTAAACCTTTGCGTTTATCCTACTACGTCATTTCAACAATTACCACATCGGGAAAGAAAATCGAGACAAAGCAAAAATGACGAAGCACTCTCAACTGAGTGTTCCGCCATTTCTCAATTCATATTTATTTAACTAATCCAGCTACTGTTTCATTCACCGCAGCCTTTTCCTTTTCAACCAGTGCCACTCGGCTTTCGATGACTGAAGTGTCCATCGTAATTTCCCGAGTTAAGCCCGGCGTGTTGACCTTTGGTTCAAAGAAGGCCTTGAATTCGGCCAACCGTTCCGGGGTATGGAAAATGGTTGAGATAACCGCGATGTACGTGTTGAATTCCATATCACCACCAACGGTTTCTTCCAACCAGCCCCAGTCGTTACGAATCCAGTCCCAAGCCGCTTGTTGACCGGCATCATTGGCCAGAACACCACGGAACCAAGCCCGCAAATCTTGAGGCTTAATCGTTTCCGCGTTTTCGTAATTCTTAACTAGTTCAGCAATTTGTGCTGCATCCTTAGTCTTCGTCAATGCCGCACTAATGTCCGCCTTGTAGCTGGCATCAGATGACTGACGGTAGGCTGTCAATAATTGATCAAAGACCGCTTGACTACCCACGTTTTCAACTTCGTTAATCAAGACGAGCACCCGAATACCTGCTGGTAAGCTTGCCAAGTGATCTTGATTTTGAACAAACAAATCATGAGCTGCTGCAATTGCAGCCTCGTTCTTGGCGTATAAAGCGGCGCTTAAAACGATTGGTCGCGTTAATTGATCATCGTTTGATTCGCCAGCTTGTTCTTGCCAACCTAAACGAGCAACTTGCGCTGCACTCAACTTGTCGTAGAAACGACGTAAAGCCGTTTCTTCGTCAGAGTTTGGCGTCACAAATTTCTTCAAGTTGCCAGCGACGCGGTAAAGGGCCGCGTTGACTAACGTCGAATGACTGTCCGCAAACTTCAGTAAAATTGGCGCCACACTGGCGTATGAAACTTCACCCGCCTCGGCTAATAAGCGTAGGTCTTGCAAGATTTGCAGTTTCGAAATAGCGTCCATTTCATCCGCATTGTCTAAAATATCTTGGAGTAACGTTTCATCGTACTTCACGATAAAGTGAGAGTTGTTTCCAACGTTCACACGGAATGGCTTACCATTTGCTTGACGTAGTTCCTTGTAGTCGCCCAGTGTGACTTGTTTGTCAGAGAAAATCGCTGGTGCAACATCATAGTTGCTGTTAAGTGGGATTTCCCATTGACGGCCTACTTCTTGGCCTTCACCACTGAAGAATTGTTGTTGCGTCAACTTCAATTGACCGCCTTCGACCGCAGCCGTGACAACTGGGTAACCTGGTTGTTCCAACCATGAATTCATGATTTCACCAACCTGAACGCCGGAAGCGTCCCCAAGCGCTGACCATAAATCAGCACCAGTGGCGTTGCCGTACTCATGAGCTTCAAAGTATTGCTTCAAGCCCTTTCGTAACGCGTCATCACCAAGTAAAGCACGAACCATAACCAGCATCCGGGCCCCCTTAGCGTAGACAATCGCACTATCAAACAGCGCATCAATTTCAGCTGGGTTGTGCACCTCAACGTGAACGGATTGCACGCCATCAACAGCATCCCGTTGCAAGGCTGCTGGGACGTCGGCCGTTTGGAACATTTCCCAAATGTGCCAGTCTGGTTCGATGGCATCGATTGCCACGTACTCCATCATGTTGGCGAAGCTTTCGTTTAACCAGAGGTCGTCCCACCACTTCATCGTCACAAGGTCTCCGAACCATTGGTGCGCCAACTCGTGCGCAATGACGGTGGCAACCAGTTGCTTAGTATCCAAGGCCGTGTTGTCCGGGTCTAATAACAGATAGGCTTCACGGTAGGTAACTAAGCCCCAGTTTTCCATGGCACCAGCCGAAAAGTCAGGCAATGCCAGTTGCCATGAGTGTGGTAGTGGATATGGCGTTTGATAAAAGTCTTCGTAGAATTCAATCGACCGCTTTGCAATGTCGAGCGCAAAATCAAGCTCCTTAGCTTCGTGCGCCTTAGTTCCGAAAACGCCGACTTTAACGCCACTCTTGGTGGTCGTCGTCTTGCTTTGTAAGTCACCAAAGGCGAAAGCAATTAGGTAAGTCGACATCCGAACCGTCGTGTCAAAATAGTGCACGCCATCTTCCTCACGAACTTCTGGCATGTTGCTCAAAATGGTTTCGCCCGGTTGTTCATCGTACTTAATGGCCAAATCAAACGTTGCTTTAGCTTCAGGTTCGTCAATACTTGGGAAAGCTTGGCGCGCAAATGTCGTTTCAAATTGGGTACCGATAATTTGCTTCTTCACACCCGCAACCTCGTAGTATGAAGGGTAAATGCCCATCATCGTGTCGGTCAGCGGTGCCGTGTAATCGATTGTTACTTTAACTTCGCCAGTTTGTGGCACGTCAAAACGGAAGGCATCGTTATCGTTGTCGACCGTAAAATCGACAGCTTGGTCGCCTACTGTGACCTTAGCAATTTCTAGATATTTTTGGTGAATTGCTATATTGGCTTGCTTAGCGTCACCGGTGATAGTTGTCGTCCCGGTAATTTGCTTAGTTGCCCGGTTGATATTGAGATAAATGTCGTAATGACTTGGTTGAAATGCTTCATAAAAATGTTGAATATTGGCCATGACGTGCTCCTTTATTTAAATGAATTTTTGATTAAAATATGAGAATATATCCATTATACGACTTTTGCTCGTTAAATGGGACTTCAAGATGCTAATGGGCACTTCCCTCACGAAACGCCTCTATCATATCCCACGTTAAGCTCTTGCGTGTATCGTCGTGCGGAATGGCATCTCGGTCAAACCACTGTTTCAATGCCAGTTCCTGCTCGTCATCCTTGAACTCTGCCGTTGAGTAAGTGGCCGCTGAGGCAAGATCGGCAAAGAAGCCCATCAACACCGATTGAGAAAATGCCCACGGTTGGCTCTTGTAGTAACGCAGGTTTTGAACCTCGAGTCCAGTTTCCTCATAAACTTCGCGCTTCACGGCACCTTCAAGCGTTTCACCAATTTCAACGAAACCGGCGATCAACGCGAAGTGGCCGTAACCAGTCGCGTACTTCGTTAACAGCAACTGATCTCCCTTCGTCACACCCACGATGATAACCGGCGAGATTTTAGGAAAAATCTGGGCACCACAATTTGGGCAAACGAGTTTGCGTTCATCCGTCCCCTTCTCAAGCTTGTAAGCACAATGACCACAGTAACGATTTTGATCGTACCAGTTAGCCAGATGCCCCGCCGTCGCCGTTGCAAAAGCAAGCCACTGAGGCATCATCCCTCGTAACACGGTAATACTTTCATACGTGAAGTTACCCGCTTCAACTAATTCAACATCAAAGGTGAAAAAGTTGTGCCCCTCAATCGAGAGTAAGTAATTAGCCTCCGTCAGCGGTAAATCGTAAGTCGCCGTGAGCTCGGCAACCGTTGGCGTCAGCAATTCAGCTTTTTGATTTAGCATCAGAATTTTGCGTTGGTTTACCAATACCACAAAATCCGTTTGCTTCAATGATTTAGGTTCATAACGCGCATCTAGTTGATGTGGTTCAATGTCTTGAAACATATCCTCGACCTCTTTTCACCTACTAAGATACGCATTCCAGTGGCGGAAGGCAAATGAAAACGACCTGAGGATGAGGAAAATATCCCGAGGTCGTTTCCTTAATAAAATATTCTAAATTTCGCTAACTTTCAACAATGACTTAATTGCTGTCCGTTCATCCATTGCTTCATAAGCATCTTGGATGTGGTCCAAATCAAAGGACTGTGTGAAGACCTTACCTGGGTTAATCTTGCCAGATAAAACAGCGTCTAACAAAGTGGCACGGTCATGTGTCGTAACGGCTGCAATTCCGCCACGTAAACCAGTGTTACGGAAGAACAAGTTGTTCGTGTTCATTTCAGGCGTTTGAGGAATTCCAACGCGACCCACAACGGCGCCAGGACGACCAACCTTAACGGCAGTATCAACTGCTTGTTCACTACCAACACATTCAAGAATAGCATCTGCACCGGCACCATCAGTTAATTCCATAACCTTTTTCACAGCGTCATCACCACGTTCGGCAACGATATCAGTAGCACCAAATTCTTTAGCCAATTTTTGACGATCTTCATGACGACTCATCGCAATAATACGCTTAGCACCGCGGAGCTTGGCAGAAATCACACCACAAAGACCAACCGCACCGTCACCCATGACAACAACCGTGTCGCCTTCTTTAACTTCGGCAGTGACAGCGGCGTGGTAACCCGTTGCCATAACGTCAGACAACGTTAGGAGTGACTTCAATTGATCATCAGAGTATGACTTAGGATCGCCAGGCACCTTAACCAAGCCCCAGTTAGCGTTCACATAACGAAGGTATTCAGCTTGGTAGCCGTTGTTGACGTTTTCGGGAACGTTCATACAATCACCATCAAAACCGGCTAAACAAGCAGCACAGTGACCACAGCCATGGGTAAATGGCACGATGACAAAGTCACCCTTCTTCACATTTGTAACCTCATCGCCGACTTCTTCAACGATTCCGATGGCTTCGTGACCCACCCGTGAGTCCTTAGCCATCTTTTGAATACCACGATAGAACCATAAGTCTGATCCACAGACGCAGGCTCTCACAATTTTAATAATCGCATCTCCAGAGAGTTGGACTTCTGGCTTAGCGACTTCATGAATTTCAACTTTTCCAGGTTCAATAAAGGCAGTTGCTTTCATTTTTTCATCTCCAAATTTTCTTGTTAGATTTTACACTAACTATCATATACCCTTAAGTGGATTTTAGGTCAAGCAAAAAAATTCCTATTCTCTCGGTCCTCATGCGACTTAAGCAGTGGTCGCAGAGACCGAAACAATCGATTATATAACGAAAAACTAGCACCCCCTAACTGGAGATACTGGTTTTATTAAAACGGGTACCACGCGTGTGACGCCCCAAACGTATTGGTTTTAATGGCGATGAAAAGGTACACCACCAACCCGACAAACTGCAATAATGCGAACAAGCGAATTGCAAGGTCAAACCGATTAGGCTTTTCCTCCGCGTAGTAAGTACGGTGCTTACCGATGCCATACAAGCGTAAATCCATCGCGTTAGCAATCACATCAACCCGCTCGAATGACGTTAAGATTAATGGAATTAAAACCGTTAATGACTGCTTCAACCGTTTGGTAATTGAGGCTTTTTTAGCATCGAGTTCAACGCCCCGCATCTGCATTGCTTCGTTAACTTGGCGGTAATTTCTCAGAATATCCGGAATGGATCTCAGTCCCAACGATACAATGGTGCAGACCTTATATGGCACGCCTAAGTGATACAGACCAGCAGCTAGTTGGCTGGGGGTCGTACTCAAAACGAACCATAAACTAGCTAAAAACATATCAAAAATTTTCAACAGCCGAATGAATAAATAGAACAGCGTTTCCGGCGTCACGATGTAAAAACTATTAAACTGAAACCACACCGTTGAGGAGCCAATCCCCTGCGCCCCAATGTTTGGTGCCACTAGATACATCAGCAACACGTTAATCAGGTTCATCACGACCACGAAAATCGTAATGCCTTTGATTTTACGCCATCTGGGTTTCAACGAAATCACTAATCCTAAGTTGATGATGGAAGTGGCCAGCAGAATCCGAATGTCAAAGGAGACGACAATTAATAGAATTGAAGAAAGCAACAGGACCACTTTACTGGCACCATTTAATCGTTCTAATCCTCGGCTACCTGCCGAGTAAGTCACGATAAAGTCATCAGTGTTCATTAATTTCCGCCTCCTTGAATCGTGGCACTCACTAAGTCCCGCGGTGCTAAATTAAGCCGTTTGGCCAATTCGAAAATACTGGTTGGTCGTAAATGAGATTGCCGACACAACGCATCGTTACCTAAAACGTTATAGGGATCATCATCCGCCAATATGTGTCCGGCACCCAGCACGATTGCTCGGTCGGTGTATTCCAATGCCAAATGCATGTCGTGGGTAATAAAGATAATTGTAGTGCCGTACGTTTGGTTCAACTGATCGATGAACGTCATCATTTCCTGGTAGTGCTTGAGGTCTTGACCCGCAGTAGGTTCATCCAAGATGAGTACCTCAGGATTCAAAACCAACAGACTCGCTACGGAAAGACGCTTCTTTTGACCGTACGACAACGACGAAATGGGCCAGTGACGCATTGGGTAAAACCCGGCAGCATTGAGCGCTCGGTCGACCCGGTTCGTATACTCATCCCCGGTAATCCCGCGAATCGTCAGCGCTAACCCGACTTCCTCTTCAACCGTATTTTTCACAATCATCTGGTTCGGATCCTGCATCACATAAGCCACAGATTCCGCAATCTCCCGGATGGTTTTCTTCTTAGTTGCAACTCCATCGATTTCAATGGTCCCGTGATGCGGTCTCAAAACGCCCGTTAACAGTTTTGCCAAGGTTGATTTACCAGTCCCATTACCGCCAATCAAACTGATTCGTTCGCCGCGATGAATCGTCAGCTCCGGAATTTGGATGAAATCATCATTGTCGTAGCTGAATTCTACCTTTTTGAGCTTAATAATCGGGTCTCCATCCGGCCCTTCCGGCACTGCGGTTCGCTCCAAATCTAACGCAACGGATTGAACATCGGTGAGGTTAAGGTCCTCGACGTTGGTCAGATGATTGGTCTGCTTCAAACCGCCCAGCACCTTTTTAAAAGTCCGTAAGTACAATGGTTCGCGAATGCCATACTGCTGCAATAAGTTACCACGTAGCAAGTCATCCGGCGTTGTGTCGGAAACAATGGCCCCTTCAGCTAACAGAATAATCCGGTCAACGTGGCGGTAAAGTACTTCCTCCAAACGGTGTTCAATGATAATCACCGTTTTGCCTTGTTGCTGATTAATTTGATCAATCAGGTCAATCATATCGGTGCCCATTTTGGGATCCAACGCCGCAAGTGGTTCATCAAACACCATAACAGGTTTGTCATCGTGTAAAACGCCGGCTACTGCGACTTTTTGCTTTTGACCGCCCGACAAGTTAAATGGCAACTGCCCGAGTTGCGAGGCAATCCCCACCTTTTCGGCAGCCTTCAGTACATCACGCTTTATTTCATCTAACTCAATAGCCTGGTTCTCCAGGTAAAACGCAATATCTTCGCCCACACTCAATCCCACAAATTGCGCATCTGCATCCTGAAGCACCGTACCCACCTTTTTAGACAGTGCGAACACTGAACTGTCGCCAACTGGATGACCAGCAACGGTGGAGGTACCCGTGATTTCTCCCGCAAACTGGTTCGGAATCAATCCGTTCAGGCACTGAATGAGTGTCGTCTTGCCGGAGCCACTTGGGCCCAGTATCAACACCTTTTCACCATTGTTAATCGACAAGTTAATATGTTTTAGGGTTGGCTCCGCCTGATTTTTATAGCGAAACGAAAAATTATTAAACTGAATAATCGGCTGTTGCTAATTGGCCATCGTTAATCCGCTCTTCTCTAATAATGTGTGACTGTCTCGTATACCGTTTTGCTAAGGCAAATAATAGTGGGATTCCCACGATAATAACCACCAAGCCATCCGCAATCACGGCCGTGTAGCCTTGGGCAAAGTTGATGGCTTCTTCACCACCAAAGAACAGGGTGTTCAGGAATGGTGAGATGAAACCAAACGATACGGCAATTCCCAGTAATGAGGTAATACCGAAGATAACTGATTGCTTCTTAGTGAAAATATCTTCCGTAATTCTAGCCCCGTACAACGGTAATAAACCGATGATGTAGCTCACGATGAAGTTGCCAATCCACCAATCTGGCCAGAAGCCTGAACCGGCGATTAAGTCACCGAAGAAGTTCCCGAACAAGCCGACCAATCCAGCTGATAGTGGGCCAAACAGGGCACCCACCACAATGACGACTAGGTGAGCCACAGATAGTTTTGTGTTCGTATAGATGGGGATTCCCGCATAATCAATCAAAACGCCGAATAGCGCTGCACCAATGGCGATTGCCACGATTGTTTTAGTGTCCCAAGTTCCTAATAAAATTCTGCTTAATGAAATCTTTTTTGTATTTGCACTCATTTGATTTTCCCCGTTTCAATTAATTTATTTTGACTAATAATGTTTGCCACTGCGCCAATATCTTCTGGTGTCGTTCGACAACAACCGCCGATGATTTGGGCACCGGCTTCAAGCCATTCTGGTACATAATCACTAAACTGTTTCCCGGACTGATTCAGCGTCCATTTTTGTAAGTTAAGGTCGAATACATCCCCGTTATTGGGATAGACGATCAACGGCTTAGTACTTGCCTGTCGAAGCGCCGTTAATCCCAGCGTTGCCTGTTCAATCGCTCCGCAATTAATTCCCAAGGCAACGAGTTGCTCAATATTGCTAAATTGTTGGGCGGCTTGCGATAGGTTTTCACCACTGACGAGGTGATCGCCATCGGCACTGAAGGACAACCAAGCTGGCACCCCTGGAAAACGATGGGTTAGGATATCAACCAACACCGCTGCTTCATCCAATCGTGGAATCGTTTCAAGAGCGAGAATATCGACGCCCGATTCAATCAAGACCTGTATTCGGTGGAAATGGAATTCAAAGTAGTCGTCATCACTCAAGTGATAGTCGCCGCGGTATTCTGCGCCATCCGTTAAGTACGCACCATAAGGACCGATGTCACCGGCGATAAAGACTTGCTGATGATCATTTGGATGAGCCTCATAGAAAGTAGCGCGAGCCTCTTTGGCCAGTTGAACCGCTAAACGGACGTTATCATCGGCTTGCTGGGCATCAAAGCCAGCCCGTTTAAACGAAGCGCGGGTCGCCTGATAGGTGTCGACAATCAAAATGTTGGCGCCATGTTCTAAGTAATCGTAGTGCACGCTTTTCACTAAGTCAGGGTGGTCAACTAAAGCTCCCGCTGACCATAAGATGGGATTTTGGTTCACACCCAATTTTTCTAATTCAGTTCCTAACGCTCCGTCAAGAACCAGGGCTTCACCATTTGCGATTAACGTTTCAATTTCTGACATCAATGCTCACCTCCTAAAAAAATACATAAAAAAAGTCCTGATACATGCTAACTTGCACGTATCAGGACGATGAAAGAGACTTCTCGCGGTACCACCTGGATTTAAATCCACTTCACAATGGATTTTTCAAAGGGTACTCCCAAAAGTTCATACCCTTACGCTGTAATGGGCGTCCCCATTGATATCTCGCATTCGCTTAATATCACACGCATCCAAGACCATATTCTGCTGGCTAAACCGCACCCTTTCGCACCAACCGGGTTCTCTTAAGCGGCGTCACCGAGCATACTCATCTCTTCACTGCATTTTAATTTTTCTCATGTATTTTTAATGATAATACAACCAGACCGAGAAAATATCAAATAGCTTTTGAAAAAAATTCCAATCTTCTTTCCCGCTACCACAGTTTCCTGGTACTACACATTAAGTGAATGCGACAACAAGCGGGTGATTTTATTATGACGAAATGAGCACGGCTACACTCCGAAAAGAACTTATAGCACTCCCGGGGATTAGCAACGAAACCGCAGATACCATCATGCTTCACGGCTTAAATCGCAAAATCTTCATTGTAGATCAATACGCGATGCAACTGTTCAACCGCTTAAGCTTTGGTCCCTATCGAAAGTACCTGGTGATGCAGGCCGACTTTCAGCCTCTCGCTGATGCCACAGTCCCTAAAAAGACTGATTTTTTTGACATATCGCGTTCCAAACCGTGGCAGTGAAGCCAGTATTAAGGATTATTCACCATAGAATTGACTAAAAGCAAGTTTCATCTGCTGGGGTACCGACTGCCAAACAGCATCCGCACTAAGAACATTCGTACCTTCCGCTCGCACAATGTCGAAGCTGTCAAAGCCCATCATTTCTACAAACATTTTTTCCAAGTAAAAACGTGAAAATTCCAGTGGCGTGTAACGATCTTGATTCGTGTAAATAGAGCCACTAGCTTGAAGCAACAGTACCTTGTAATCATCAGTCATCAACCCCACTGATCCTGTTTCGGTGTACTTAAAGGTTTCCCGGGCAATCAAAATATTATCGATGTAATCTTTCATGCGGGAAGTAACATTGAAATTGTGTAGTGGTGACACGATAACAATCCGATGATGCGCTTTGAATTGGCTCAGTAACTGGTTTGATGTTTCAGCAATTTTAGCTTCATCAACAGTCAATTCATCCCCTGCCTGTTGCTTATTCCAAACTGCTAGCAGTTGTTCGGTTTCAATCCGTGGAATCTCATGATCGTACAAGTTAAGGATAGCGGGCGCTTCGTTTGGAAAGCGTTCACTAAATTGTTTCAAAAACAACTGTTGTAGCCGAACCGAAAAGTGCGTGTCATTCAAAAAATCAGGCTGTGCATTAATAATTAAAGTTTTCATTTCAAGTCCTCTTTTCATTTGATAGACTTAGTTTAAAATCAAAAGGTGACAAAACATGTCACCTTTAGGAGGCGTTCGAATGAAAAAGTCGGAACGGTTGAATCAAGAGTTGATTTTTTTGAGCGACAAATACGCCTTTCAGCTCAAAGATCTCATGACAGAATTTGCCATTTCTAAACGGACCGCACTGCGAGACATTGAAGAACTAGAATCGATAGGTCTAGCACTTTATGCAGAATCCGGGCGGCATGGTGGCTACAGGCTAATCAACCAGTTACCACTCATCCCAATTTACTTTAATAATGAAGAGATTCAAGCAATCTTCTTTGCCCTAGATGCACTAAAATTAATTTCTAACACACCATTCGAAAAATCATACACCCGCATCGAAGAAAAACTAATGACCACTTTATCACCAGAACGCAAAGGGACTGTTGCCGATATGCTGGCTGCAGTCCACTATTACAATGTGCCACCCGTCAATAATACGATGGCTTTAAAATCAATCCTCACCGCTATCCTCCAAGAAAAAGTGGTTCACACTCGATACATACAGTACGGTACTGAAAATATCCAGCTTCAAATTTACGAGCTGTTTTATCGAAATGGCATCTGGTTCACAAGTGCCTGGAATTTAACGATGCAACGCTGGGGAACTTACCGATGTGACTACATGACAGAACTCAGCATCGACGACACTGTTGTTGCACCATTTAGTCGTCAAGACCTGACGCAACTTCAAACTAACTACGAGAGCACCTATCACAACATTCCGTTTCGTTGTCGATTAACCCCGTTTGGTAAAGAGCTCTTTTTAAAAAATCATTATCCTAACATGAAGCTGGAGACAATCAACGGCATTCCCTACATGACTGGTGGTTACAATCAGGAAGAGTTAGCATATATGACACACTTTCTGGTCTCTTTAGGCAAACACGTGACCATCGAATTCCCTGAACAGCTGAAACAGAGCTACTTGACTGAGTTACAGAATATGCTGAACCGCTACAAGTAAACTGTTTGTTGCTTATTGTTTGTCTGCATCCCCCAATCCCTTTACAATTTAAGTAGTAAAGGAATCTTTGGTCCCGTAAAAAGGAGGGTGCCCATGTTTGTACTCATTGCGACAAAACTAGCGATTGGACTCGCTGCCTTACTAGTTGTTGTTCGTTTACTTGGAAAAAAATCAATGTCAGAAATTACCCCGTTTGATTTGGTGTACATGCTGGTTCTAGGCGGGATTTTAGAAGAATCTGTTTACGATGACACCGTCAACGTTGGGCACCTTCTTTTTGGTATTGCCGTTTGGGCCTGCCTCATCTTCTTAGTTGAAAAAGTAGTGCAAAAAAGTCGGGCAGTGAATCGGTTGGTAAAGGGCGAGCCGTCCATACTTGTGAAAGATGGTATCGTTAATTTAAAAGAATTGAATCGTAACCAAATTGAGCTGGAACAATTACGTGAGCTATCACGGCAGCATCAATGTTTTTCTCTGGAGAATGCTAAACACATTATTTTGGAAAATGCCGGGCAAGTCAGCCTGGTCGTGAAATCCGAGGAAGATAAAGTCCTCGCTCTAATGCTAGTTGATCGTGGTCAAATCCAAGTTCCCGTTTTGGAAACTCATAACCTAACCACGGACTGGCTAAAGGAAAACCTGGTGAATCAAGGCTATCAGTCACTTGATGACTTGGTCTACGTCGAATGGTCAGAAGAAAAAGGCTTCTATGTCGTCACTAAAAATGATGTGACGAGTAAGGTCTACCGAATTGATGGATAAAGCAAAAAGCGGTATGAACGAAAAATTCGTTCATATCGCTTTTTCTTATTTCACTTCATAAATGTCCATTTGCGAGGGTTCCAAATAATCGTTTAGCCGTTCAAATAGCATGATTGTCCAACTAAACGCTAACAAGAAGGCCAAAATTTCAAATGCCGTCAATGAAAGATACCCCACGATTTCGAACAAAATCTCTGTAGCGACCAATCCGCCGGCCATCAGCCACGAAATCTGGCGAAATTCCTTGGTAATATTTGGTAGCAACCACTTTACACCAACAATCAACGCAATAATGATGTAAACCAAGTTACCCGCAACCCGCACGTGAATCAGATGCAAGGCGTCATCATTTGGGAAAAGCCCTACCGCAGCCAAATTGATTGCCAGTAGTGTCAGCAAAATTCTCATAATGAGTAAGCGTTTATCGCCCGGGAAGACCCGTTTTAACGAGACAAATAAATAGTCGATTAAGGCCACTAAAATTAGTCCCGCAAATATCAAGGCCGCATTAAACTCCCACGAATCCGTGGCGTGCGTCGTACCTAGAAAGCTTAGACTTCGTTTCCACCAGTACAGATTCTGATTACTCAACATCGCCAAAATGACGCCACCCGCAATAACCACGATAAATGTATTCGTCAGCAACCGTGGCGAAAGCATCGAAGCCACACTTCCCGCAACCTGAACGGAGAGTTGGGTAATTACCGCAAAGAGAATCGTCGAGGTCAATAAATCAAAGGTCGCGCCTTTGAACAAGGTCCCGCCAATCCAAAACAGCCCCGACATCACCATAAAATAAATCAAAGCTGCCGCAATCGTCAGCGTTGGAAAACTCCGCCAGGTGAATGCTTCAATGGTCGCCACTTTCTTTCGCTTTAGATGAATCAAGTTGGCTCCAAAACTAATATAGCAGGCTAACGTTGTGAGGGTCAGAATCAAGGTCGTTAGAGACTCACTCCCAGATAACGGGATTTGATAACTATTGCGCACCAAAAAATAGGCGACAAAACCAACTGTTGTCAAGAACGTCAGGATCGGTGAAAGCCACCGCCAACCAGTCGATTGTACTTCTTTAGCTACTTTAATTTGGGCTTCCCCATGCCCAGTTAAAACTTCTATTTTGCTACCACTTGTAACGCCTAATTGTGTTTTTAAATTATCAGGTAATGCAATTATTTTGCGATCGTTCATTTTACGCTCCCTCTAAAGTCACTCCAACCATTTTACCACAGAGGGCTCGCCTACTCCGTTAGCCTTTACAGTCAGCAACATATCATTCACCACAGATGTAAAGTCAATTAGGCACTTCCTCGCTAGCATGGTAGAATAGTCACCATAAATTAAAATGAGGTGAGAGTATGGTAAATGACGAAATTCAAGCATTGACCATTGCGGGAAACGATTCTGACGGAAGTGCCGGAATGCCCGCTGATCTACACGGGTTCTTCGCCCGCGGTGTCTATGGAATGGGGATAATTACGGCTGCCGTAGCTGGAAATTCATACGGTATCGAGGCGGCTCACGTGATGCCAGCCGATTTTATTAAGGCTCAATTTGAGGCTTTAGCAAAGGATTTTAAAATTCGGGCATCTAAAACCGGGATGCTAGCTGATGCAGAAGTGATTAACGTGGTCGCTGATAACTATGATAAGGCTACTTTCGGTCCCCTCGTCGTTGACCCAGTCATCATTACCAAACATGGTGCTATGTTACTGGAACAAGAAGCTTATGAAACGTTCAAGAAGCGCCTCATTCCGTTAGCTGACGTTATTACGCCCAACTTCTTTGAAGCCCAAAAATTAACTGACGAAGCATTGGACTCACCTGAATCAATCCAAGCTGCCGCTGCTAAACTTCAGGCGCTCGGTGCTAAAAACGTGATGGTTAAAGGCCGTCACGATGACCCTAACCAAGCTGAAGTGAGTGACTTTATTTTGCTGGAAAACGGTGACACATTCTGGCTCACCGAAAAGTTTGTGGATACTGAACGCGTTAATGGGACTGGCGACACCCTGTCAGCAGTTATCGCTGCCGAAATTGCCAAGGGGAACTCCGTGGAACAAGCCATTCGAATTGCAAAAGCATTCGTTCACGCTGCCATTTCAAACGAAATTGCAGTTGGTCACAAGTATGGCCCAATTAACCATTGGGCTGCGATGGATCAAGTTAAATAAGTTAGTGAGCTAACAAATTTTACTCAACGGGCAAAAAAAAGAGCTGATTTCAAATTCGAAATCAGCTCTTTTACATGGTGGATGTAAGCTGATTCCTGAGACAACTTTTAAGAGAGGGTATAATGAATAAATCATCTCTCAAAAGGAAGGAATTTTTACATGCCAACTCGTTACGACAAAGAATTCAAACAAAACATTATCAACCTATATAAGCAAGGCGAATCAGCTGCCCAACTGGCCAGAGAATATGGCATTGGCTATTCAACAGTTCATAAGTGGATTCAGGGCCAGGCCAAAACTCAATCCGGTAAATCGCCAGACGAAATCAAAGCGATGGAAAAGCGACTGGCTTCGCTGTCTGAGGAGAACGAAATCCTAAAAAAAGCCCTGGGCTTCCTTGCGCAGAAGTAACCAATATCTTTGATTACATTCACCAAGAAAGCCATCACCACCAGGTAACCAAGATGTGCCGAATCCTCGGTATTTCCAGAGCTCAGTATTATCGTTATCGATCCCCCAAACCTTTAAAACGCCGGGCCGAAGATGCGGGCTTGAAACAACGGATTCTGCGGATCTTTGCGGAATTTAAGCAGCGATACGGTGTTATGAAGATCCACCATGAATTGAATCTGGAACTTCAACCACTGCAGCTTCGGTGCAGTCCACGACGGATTATCGGCTATTCGTTCTCAAAAAAGATGGCTACTGATTTAGTCTTAAAGACCCTTGAAAGCGCGGTTAAAAATCGAACCATTACTGGG
>NZ_BBJM01000024.1 GCF_000740055.1 Secundilactobacillus oryzae JCM 18671
CTTTCTAATGATGCTTGTGGTGGGTGGATTTTAAGTATATGAGGCCATGGGCCTTTTTTTATGCAAAAAACCCTGTTAATAGAATATCACTTAAGATATCCATCAACAGGATTTAGTATAGAGCCAATTAATCTAGCTCCCGGTCGACGAGCCAATTATTATTGGCTTTTTTTATTCCATTTATTAGTTTTTTCGCATTAATGGCAACACCCGTGAAAGCAGCGGATAATGACGAAATTAACCAATATAGTAGCAATCCATTCGTCGTTAACCAGGTCCACGCAGCTAAAACGGTTAAGCTAGTTAGAGTTAACCCAGCAGCCCCTAAAAGCGTTCGTAACCTCAAGCTGAAAGTTTCGTCAGCAACGCCAATGCAAGTTAATCATGGCAGTCATTGGGCTAGCAGAACCATTACATACAAGTTTGACGGTGTTTCCGGCAAATATAAGTCGGCGTTCCAATACGCTATCAAACGTTGGAACCAGATGTACGTCATCAAATTCGTCAAATATACCGGGTCAGATGCGCCTGACATCTACCTACGTCAAAAATCATTGAAGGCACTTGGTGATTACAGTGCGGGTAAGTCAGTGGTTGGTTTGACTTACACGTCTTACTATAAGTCAGATGATACGTTACCAAGGGTGCCCGTAGTTATTTAATTACTGATAACATTAAGAAGTTCAAGTTAACCACGACGAGTTTGCGTAACACGGCGATTCATGAACTAGGTCACGCAGTGGGCATGCTGCATAATGCTAAGAAACCTTCAATTATGTATCCATTCGTTAGCAACCAACTCAATATCTCAAGTGGTGATGTTTCATCACTATACAAAACGTACAAAAATATTTCATACTAGAATTGCACATTAGAGGTGGCTACGGCCGCCTTTTTTCATTGTTAAATGGTGTCAAAGGAGACGATTACTACCCGGTTGTTGTCTTTTATGTTATGCTTTTCATTGGACTGTACGAAAGGGTGAGGTTAGTGGATAAATTTAAATACTTCCAACAAAATATTGAAAATCCGTTAATCGAAATTATTAACGTGCACTCACAGGATGATAATTTCAAACGACAATGGCTCGAGATCCACGTTCAAAATCATGATTTGCAGCATACCATCGCAAAACTGTCACAAATGAGCATGAAGGTGCTGAGAACTATCGGCCAACAAAAACAGATTAGTGAAGCTAGTTTAGTTGAATTGTTGGGCTATCCAGTTGGAGTGGTCAACAAGGCAATCAAATTGTTGATGCATGATGAACTTATCAATAAGTCGAATGTTGGTACTGATAAGCCAGAAATTCCGTATCAACTGACGGCGATTGGCCGACGAGTGGTTGAGGCCCAGAACCAGATTGAGGTTTTGGTCGATCGACAACATGCGGAAATGGTGGAGAAGTATTCCAAAGAGGAACTTGCCACAGTCGCTAGATTTTTACAGGATTTAAAACAGAATCATTAATTAATTTTTATTGAGAGAAGGAATCAGATTGATTACGTTAAAATCACCACGAGAAATCGAGGGGATGCGCCGTGCTGGTGCTGTGTTGGCCGGTATGCACGTTGCTTTAAGAGATATTATCAAACCAGGAATTACTGGCTGGGACATTGAAATGTTCAGTCGTAAGTGGATTAAGGATCATCATGCTGTGGCAGAAGAGATGGATTTTGAAGGCTACAAGTATGCGACTTGTGTCAGCATCAATGACGAAATTTGTCATGCCATTCCACGTAAGCACATCGTTTTAAAGGATGGGGACCTTGTTAAAGTCGACACGGTTATTAGTGTTGACGGCTACATGGCTGATTCTGCCTGGGCATTTGCTGTAGGTACGCCTAACGATGAAGTGAAAAAGTTGATGGCTGTAACAAAAAAAGCTCTCGACCTTGGTATTGAACAAGCTGTAGTTGGTAACCGAATTGGTGATATTGGTGCGGCAATCCAACACTATGTTGAAGATGAAAACGGTTATGGCGATGTTCGTGAATATGTTGGTCATGGTATTGGCCCAACGATGCACGAAGGACCTAACGTCCCTCATTATGGCATTGCAGGTCATGGCCTACGTTTGAAGGCAGGCATGACAATTACGATCGAACCCATGGTTAATGTGGGTGGTTGGGAAGCCGCTGATCCAGATGAGGAAGATGGCTGGACTGTTCGAACGCTTGATGGTAGTTTGAGTTGCCAATATGAGCATACATTGGTCATTACTGAAAATGGTCCTGAGATTTTAACTTCCCAGGATCCTGAATTCTTAGCTAAATATCTGTAAATAAAAATGATCTCCCGCGGGAGATCATTTTTTTGATTTGAAGATAAAATACTTTGAAAATAAGTAGTTTGAAGCAATCACCACGACTTGATCGATAATTTTGACCAGTAGGGCATTCCAGCCTAGCAGCGAAATACCGACCGTCATGATGGCTTGGTCAAGTACCAGTGAGGCAACTCGGAGGCCGAAAAACATATAGAATTCACGAAAAGCTTCGTGGAAAGTTTCATAGTGGGAATTGAAAACCCATAACTTATTCGTAATGTAGGCCACTAGGACAGAGGCAAACCAAGCGATGATATTTGCAATTTGGTAATTCATTACCAGGTCACAAAGGGCGAACACCACGGTGTTTACGACGGTTGTGACACCACCAAAGAAAACATAAGTGATTAAATCGTGGTACTTTTTAAATAATTCCAACGCTTTATTCATTAATTAACGCTCCAGTAATAAACGATTACTTTTGTTCTTGGATAATGTACTTAGGACGATGCTTCGTTTCCAGGTAGATTTTACTGATGTAGTTACCCAGAATTCCGAGGCTGAAGAGCTGAATGCCACCCAATAACAAGATAATTGAGACAAGGGAAGCCCAACCAGCGACGGAACCACCTACGATGAGTGCACGTAAAACTACAAAAATGAGACCAACGATTGAAATTAGGAAGGAAATGGCCCCCACCCAGGTTGCTAATTTCAAAGGGACATCGGAAAAATCGATGATTCCTTCGAGTGAGTACTCAAGTAGCTGCGCCATCGACCAGTGGGTTTCACCGGCTGCACGTGGCTGACTTTCGTACTTGATATAAGTTGTGTTGTATCCAACCCAAGCGAAAATGCCCTTAGAGAAACGGTTGTACTCAGGAAGTGCTAATACAGAGTCAACCATTTGGCGCGTCATCAATCGGTAGTCACGGGCATTAGGTTCGATTCGCACTTGTGACACCCAATTGATGACCCGGTAAAATGAACTAGAGAGGAAGGCCCGAATCTTACCTTGACCAACGCGATCGTGCTGAATGGTACCGACACAATCGTAGCCATCATTTTCAATCAGTTTGATCATTTTTGGCAATAACTCAGGAGGATCTTGAAGATCAACGTCCATAACGGTAATTAGCTCGCCGGTGGCTGCGTGAAGGCCGGCTGACAAAGCAGCCTCCTTCCCAAAATTGCGGGAAAAGGAAATGAAGTGAACAGTTTCGGGGGCTTTTTGTTGTAGGTCCCGAAGAATTTGTAAAGTGTTATCGGATGAGCCATCGTTAACGAACCAGTATTCTGGTTGGTGGTTCATGCCGTTTTCTCGCATATTAGTAAAAACTTTTTCAACCGTATCATGAAAGAGATTGATTGACTCCTCTTCGTTGTAACACGGAACAATGATACTTATGGTACTCATGTCGTAGGCTCCTTTGGGTCTAAATGGAAAGACTACTCTCATTCTATACAATGATTTCAATTTAATAAAGTAAAATAGAATTAAGTTTTGGCGTGAAGGTAGCGGAAACCCCGGCGGACAAATGGTATCAGCAGGGTGGGTCTGCTATAATTAGAACCATAATTAAAGGAACTAGGAGTTATTCACTCATGACTATTAAAGTAATGTCCGTTTTTGGAACTCGTCCGGAAGCTATTAAAATGGCCCCAATTGTTTTGGCACTGCAAAATGACCCAGAGCATTTTACACCAGTGACGGTGGTGACCGCGCAACACCGGGAAATGTTGGATCAAGTACTGGAAATCTTCAACATCGCGCCAGACTATGATTTGAATATCATGCAACCCAACCAGACGCTGAGCCAGATAACCAGTCGGGTTATGCTGAAACTGGATGAAATATTAGAAATCGAAAAACCAGATATTGTCTTAGTACATGGTGATACGACAACGACGTTTGCAGCTAGTATCAGTGCCTTTTACCACCAAACTAAAGTTGGGCATGTAGAGGCTGGTTTGCGAACCTGGGATAAGTATTCGCCTTATCCAGAGGAAATGAATCGCCAATTGACAGATGTACTTGCTGATCTTTATTTTGCACCAACGGAATTGAGCCGAGCTAATTTGCTTAAGGAGAATCATAACGAGCAAAACATCGTTGTTACGGGGAACACGGCTATTGATGCGCTAAATCAAACTGTTTCAACTGATTACGATCACCCCGTTTTAAATGAAATCGATGCAGGTAAACGAGTAATCTTACTTACGATGCACCGGCGTGAGAACCAGGGTGAACCAATGAAACGGGTGCTTAAAGCGATTCGTAAAGTGGTCGATGAAACGCCAGACGTTGAAGTTGTTTATCCGGTTCATTTGAGTCCAGCCGTTCAAAAAGTTGCCAAAGCTGAATTGGGCGACGATGCCCGCATTCATCTGATTGAGCCATTGGATGTTGTTGATTTTCACAATATGGCAGCGCGGAGCTACTTCATCATGACTGATTCAGGAGGCGTACAAGAAGAAGCCCCTTCATTAGGAAAACCCGTTCTGGTCTTAAGAGACGAGACGGAGCGGCCAGAAGGTGTTGAAGCCGGGACGCTGAAATTAGTAGGCACAGATCCTGATAAAGTTCGCGATGGAATGCTAACCTTATTAACTGATGAGAAAGCCTATCAGGAAATGGCGGAGGCCAAGAACCCATATGGGGATGGTCATGCTGCCGAACATATTTTAGCTGCTATCGAAAGCCGAATTCAATAATGACGAGGTACCGTTATGTGGAACAAGCTAAAAGAACTCATTAAGAATACTGCGAAGCATTTCCAAATGGCCAACGTTTCTGATTCGTCGGTCGTTTTGGCGTTTTATGCGTTACTCTCAATTTTGCCAATGTTACTGGTTATTGGGAGCATTCTTCCGTATTTTAATATTAGCGCTAACCATATCATGTCCTACGTTAAACCGGTTATGCCCCCGGCCGTCTATCAGACGCTTGAGCCAATTATTGATTCGTTCTTGAGTAGTGAAAGCAGTGGGGCGTTATCCATCGGAATTCTGGTGACGTTGTGGTCGGCTAGCCGAGCTATTGCGGCTTTTCAACGTACAGTTAACTTGGCTTATGGCATCAAGAAACCCAACGCAATTATCAATCGAATCGTTTCTTTTGTTTGGACCTTGTTGCTGGTGGTCTTTTTGTTTTCAATCATGATTTTCTTCAGTTTTGGACAGTTAGCACTGGAAGGGCTTCGAAAATTCATTGAAATTCCTGATGTGATCACGGCTACTTTTGCGAACATTAAATGGCCGTTGACCCTAATTGGGGTCTTTGTATTGACCTTACTTTTGTATTATTTTGTGCCAACTGCCAAGCTTAAATGGCGTTACGTTTGGCCAGGAGCAATCCTAACAACGGTCGGCTGGTTACTATTGTCGCAACTGTTTACCATTTACCTTCGCTACTTTGCGAGTGGTATCACTGGATATAAAACGATTGGAACTTTCATCATTTTAATGTTCTGGTTAAACTACCTTGGTGAGATTTTACTTGTTGGGGCCGTTTTAAATTCGGCGGTCCAGGAGTTGATGCAAGGCGATATTGAGGAACAGGACTACATTGCCAAATTCATTAATCAGACGCGCACACGAACTGTAAACTTCCGTAATAATCGCCGAAAGCAGGCACCAGTTCCCACAAAAAAGAAGCCCGTTCAACCTAAACAGGTTAAACGAACTCCAATTACAAAGCCACAAAAGCGGCTTTAGCTAATTTTCGCGACCAGGGCACTTGTAAATTTATCAAGGGCATCAATGTCTTCTTCATCTGGTTCCAGATTGATTTTGACGCTTTCAGTGCCTTTAGTTGCGTGAGCCTTTTCAAAAGCCTCAGAAAATCTATCTACGGCAACGTTATAATCGTCTTCGTAAAAGACATCACCAGATCCAGCAACGCCGAATACCTTGCCTGTCAAATCAAGTTCCTGAAGGTCTTCATAAAAATCAAGTCCTTCTTCGGGCAGGGCACCTTCATCATAGGTGTAAGGGACGACGACACAAATGTCGACATCATTAAAGACTGAGACATCCGTTTGAGAAATTTCAGTCTCGGTCACGTCAACGCCGAGGTCTTCAAATTGTTCGGTAATAATGTCAGCGACATCCTCATTATTACCAGTGATTGTTGCATATACTACATGTGCAGTTGCCATTATTGTCATCCTCGTTCTATTAGTTTCTACTGCAAGCAGTATAGCAAAATTTTGATTAATTGTGAATTTGTGGGTTTCAGTTACGGAGGAAAAAATTGGTAAAAAAGATTTCGAAAATTGAAGCACAAAAGCGGCAAGGCAGGTACAACGTTTATATCGATGATCAGTACGCATTTCCAATTAGTGAGGCCGTTATGATTAAATTCCGGGTCTTTAAGGGAATGGAACTAACTAATGACCAGATTGCTGAATTAACGGCGGCTGATGAGGTTTCAAAAGCGTACAGTCGCGCCTTGGATTACATTGCGCCACAATTACGTTCCGAAAAGGAAGTTAGCGATAAGTTACTCTCAATTGATATTTCACCTGAAGTAATCGAACAAGTTTTAAAACAACTCCGAGCTAACAATTATGTAGACGATCGGAACTATGCCATTAGTTATGTGCATACACAGTCCCTTTTGGCGGCTAAGGGGCCCAGGAGTATGCTCACTCATTTGCGTCAAAAGGGCATTGGGGAAGCAGATATCGAAGCAGGATTGCTAGAATACCCAGAGGAGCAACAGATTGAAAATGCTTTAAAACTTGGGAAGAAATTAGCAAAACGCTATGATCGCCAGCCTTTAGTGATGATTAAGCAAAAAGTTCGGCAGGGACTTATGACCAATGGCTTTGGTGGGGATGTTATCAATCGAGTAATGGCTGAACTGACCATTGAGCCTGATGAAGAAAAAGAAACAGAATTGCTCAAGAAACAAGCTGCCAAAAGTTGGCGCCACTATCGCGCCGAATCGCCTAGGTCGCGAGTGATGAAGACCAAACAAGCCTTGTTTCGTAAAGGCTTTTCGATGGATGCCATTAATGTTGAAATTGAGTCGCTAATGTCAGAAGAAGAATAGGAAAAAGATTTCGCAAGTTCACATGAATTCTGATATAATGTCTAAGAATTGTGAATTACCCGCTATAACGCAGAAAGCAGGGTTAATATTATGGCGCGCGAAGTTAACGGACCTAGAGAAGGCGACTTCATAACCATAAAAAGTTATAAGCACGATGGCAGCTTACACCGTACTTGGCGCGATACAATGGTACTCAAAACAAGTGAAAATTCCATCATTGGTGTTAACGATCATACGTTGGTTACCGAAGATGATGGGCGACGCTGGGTAACTAGAGAACCTGCTGTTGTCTATTTTCACAAGCACTACTGGTTTAATGTTATTGCGATGATTCGCGATAATGGTATTTCGTATTACTGTAATCTTGCTTCGCCGTTCGTTTTAGATAAGGAAGCCTTGAAATACATTGATTACGATTTGGATGTTAAGGTGTTTCCAGATGGCGAAAAACGATTATTGGATGCTGACGAGTATGAAGATTTTAGCCAGCGTTGGAATTACGGACCCGAGATTGATCGAATCTTGAAGGGCAACGTTTTGACCTTGGTCGATTGGATTAATAATAAAAAGGGACCGTTTTCGGAAGAATACGTAAACCTTTGGTACAAACGGTATCAGGAACTAGCCCAACACAAGTAAGCTGTGTGCCTATGGCCGTCTTCTTGGTCGATAAATAGCAAAAAGGAGCTGTGACGTTTTAGACGTTGCGGCTCCTTTTTGAGTTTAAAGCATTGATGAAAACTAGGTTTATGTAATTGACTATTGTATAATGTGGCTAATAGTTTTTCGGGAGGAGAAGGCGAATGTTTACTCGATTAAAGAATTCATCCTTAATGTTTTGGTCACTTGAACTACTAATTGTTGTGGCTTTAATTTGGATTTGTACCAAGATTAGCTTTCTATTTACGCCGATTGGAATCTTTTTGCAGGTGGTTTTTATTCCAGTTCTGCTCGCAGGCGCACTATACTACTTGCTCAATCCAGTCGTGAAGTTGTTAGAAAAAGTGAAGATTCGCGGAAAGGCCATTAATCATACTTGGTCGGTCCTGATTGTCTTTATCCTGCTGTTGGCGTTGCTAGCACTAGGGCTCGTTTGGTTGCTACCACGACTAATTCAGCAGGTGGCCAATATGATTTCGAACATTCCGGCATTGGCGAATACGACACAGGATTTTGTCCAGAAATTAGCGAATTATTCATGGTTTAAAAATATTGATTTCACTCAATATACGGATCAGATTGAAAAAGGCGCATCCACTTACGCAAGTAGCTTTCTGAATCGTTTAACGACCAGTCTGGGAACCATCATTAGTACGATTACCAGCTTTGCAGTGGTGGCCATCACGGTACCAGTGATGCTCTTTTACATGTTGAAGGATGGACACAAGTTTTTACCAACGATTAAAAAGATGCTACCAAAGCATCAAGCGGATCAAACGATTAGTGTGCTAGAGCAGATGAGTAATACCATCTCCAAGTACATTGGTGGTCAAATGATTGAATGCTTATTCGTTGGGACCTTTACGGCAATTGGGTACGTTCTAATTGGTCAAAAATATGCCTTACTCCTCGGTGTTTTTGCTGGGGCTTGCAATATTATTCCTTATGTTGGTCCTTATATTGGCATCTTACCGGCACTCATCGTGGCTTTTGGCGACAACATGCTTCAATTGGTGTACGTCATCATCGTGGTCTTAGTTGTTCAACAAGTTGATGGTAACGTTGTGTATCCAAACATTATCGGAAAGACGCTTCAGATTCATCCATTAACGATTATTATCATTTTATTGGCGGCGGGAAATATCGCTGGTTTGATGGGGATGATCTTGGCGATTCCGTTATATGCAGTTGTGAAGGTCATTGTTCAGAATATTTATCACATTGCGATGATTCGCTCTGAAGAAAGTCATGCACAAGAAAATTCTAAATAAATCTAGTGTTTTGCTAATTTATATTGACCTTGTGCCCAATTATGCTAGTATTTATGGTGTTGTGATAAACGTATCGAGGTCATGATATAATAAAAAGTATCAATTCATTTAGTAGGAGATATTATGAAAAAAGTAATTACTTACGGCACTTTTGATTTATTACATAAGGGCCACATTAGATTGCTTAAGCGGGCCAAAGAGCTTGGTGATCACTTAACTGTTTGTGTTTCATCAGATGAATTTAACGCCGAAAAAGGGAAGCGGGCTTATACGTCATACGAAGACCGTAAGTACATTCTTGAGGCCATTCGTTACGTTGATGAAGTCATCCCTGAAACAACTTGGGATCAAAAAATCAAAGACGTTCAGAAGTACGACATTGACACCTTTGTCATGGGTGATGACTGGAAGGGCAAGTTTGACTTCCTTGAAGAGTACTGTGAAGTCGTTTACCTCCCTCGGACAGCGGGCGTCTCAACCACTAAGATCAAGAAGGACTTGGGTCTAAGTGATAAGGAAGACTGGAAAGCATAAAACTGAATGAACCTAAAATATCCCCAGTTTAGGCTAGGGATATTTTATTATTTTCTTGCGGAGGCAAATTATGAATCAAGCTGTATTTTTAGTGACAACCTTAAACGGTGTCCAAAAATCTCGATTGACCAGAAGAATTAAACAAATGATGGACGATGGCATGCAAGTTAAGGTGATTCTTGGCCTCGTGAATCTTTATGAGACAAGAAAGGCACGTCTCTTGTTTAGCCAAACTATGAGTGCAAAACGTTTGGCACAGATTGACGTATTAGACTTAAGTGAGATTTTTGCGACGAAGCCGGGTATTCCGCTTCAATCAGATGAACAATTGAAAATTGATGAATCCCTAAGTGAGTTTGAATTTAAGCTTGAAGACGGTGTGAAAGCCACTCGGTATGTCAAAGCTGGTGATATTAAGGCGGAAAAGATTATTGATGCTGAAGATGGTCATTTGATTCGTCTGACACAATTTAATGAAAAGCACCAACCACGTCGAAGTGCCAACTACAATGATAACGGTGATTTAATCAGTTTGAGTTATTTTGATGATGGTCAATTGAAGGAAAGTCAGCTCATCAATGCTAAGGGCGAATCTGTCTTTCAGTTTATTGATCAAGGTCGAGAGGTCAAGTTGACTTTTAGTTTAGGCAAGAGTTCCGTCATTAAGTTACCGACCGCAGTTCGACTTTCAAAAGCGGACGTCGAAGCCGATAATGCGAGCGAGCCAATGGATACGATTTATCAATTTGATCAAGAGTTGCAAGATTTCCAGGTGTTAGATAATGAAACGTTTAATCAATTCAAGAATGTTTTCCAATTCTATGCGGCAGTTTTACAGCTTTTTGATGCTAATGAAACGAGTTATTTTATCGATATGGATGATAACATTACTCTTTCTGCGTACTTACCAGACCAGTTGATTTTTAATTACTAAGGAGTCGTTAATTGTGCGAGCAATACTTTCAGATTTAAAACAATTAAAACAAAAACAAGAGCTCGAATTTGAGTTAATTGATGTTCCCAATCCTCTTGAACAATTAACGGTACATTTCTTTGAGAAGAGTAGTTTGGCGTCAATCAACGTTCCAGTTGCCAATATGGATCATGATGATCAATTCCACATCCGGGTGAATCCAGCAAGTTTCCAATTTAATCGAAATGGTCAGAGCGAATTTGCTTGGCAAATTTATCTCAGTTTTATTAATGCTGATAACCAATATATGATTCAGGTGGAAAGTGAATTTCTAAGTGACCGCCACCAGCTTTCTTTGACGAGTTATGTTCAGGCGAGTGCGGACAGTATGGGGATGGCAATTCTAAGCGTTCATACACACCAATCTGACGTAGCCTTTACTGCAACGGCGGTTAACGTGACGGAAGATTCACTTCAAATTAATGGTCACAGTATCATCGATGGCCATAAGCTTAGCGACATGAAGGTGCTTTTGAAAAATACGGCCTCGGATAGTCAGATGGAGTATCCGGTTGGTAAGGGGAGTCTAAAGGGATTATTTACGGCTGAAGTGCCACTAAAGGATATTCCGGCTGATTCTGAACAGGCTATCTTTATTCAATATACGTATGCAGATCAACCCATTGAGCAGCGCATTGTGCTGGCGAAGTCATTGGCTGGTCAAAATACCGAAGGCCAAGTTTCAAAAGAACAGGTTATCATGATTGATAAGAGCTTTGATAACGGTTTGCTGATTCGCAGTTATCCCGCACCAACCTTTGGTGAAAAGGTAGCAACCTTACCAGGGAAGGCGTCAGATGGGTTACAAATGGGTCAGGAGTTCATGAGTAAGTTGAATTTATTCAGACTTCGCCGATTGTTCAGACGAGGACATCAACCATTTGCACAAACTACCATCATTTTTGAAAGTTTCGGTGGTCGGCAAGTCAGTGATAGTCCTTACGCTATTTATAACCTATTTAAGGAACTTTATCCTGGTTTCAATTTAATTTGGTCAATCGACCGTGATCAAAAGAAGTTCTGCCGGGACAACGGAATCCAATATGTGATTCGCCGTACTTCAAAGTGGGTTCGAACCCTGGAAAAGGCGCAGTTCTGGATTAGTAACGCGCGATTCCCATCATGGGTCCGTAAGCCTAATTATCTGACTTATATCCAAACTTGGCACGGAACGCCATTGAAAAAATTGGGCTTAGATATTGAAAACGTCTCAATGCCAGGAACCACGACGGCTAAGTATCATGTTAATTTCGTGAAAGAAGCCAACCGTTGGGATGCGTTGGTTTCACCAAATGATTATTCCACCCGAATTTTCCGTTCAGCATTTGGCTATAACAATAAGATTTTGAAGGTTGGATATCCACGAAACGACAAACTGATTAATTCATCGGCTGATGACATCACAGCATTGAAAGCTGAGTTGGGAATTCCAGCGGATAAAAAAGTGGTTATGTACGCGCCAACCTACCGGGATAATCAATTTGCCGCAAAGGGAAAGTATACCTTTGAGTTACCATTTAGTTTGGCTGATTTTAAGAAGCAATTTGGTGAAGATACTGTTTTAATCTTACGGATGCACTATTTGATTTCAAACGCATTGGATATCAGCGATTACAGTGATTTTGTTTACGATTTCTCTAGTCATCCTGACATTTCTGATCTTTACTTGGTATCGGATATGTTGATTACCGACTACTCGTCCGTCTTCTTTGATTATGCTTATCTGAAGCGGCCAATTCTGTTCTACCCTTACGATTATCATTTGTACAAGGATGAACTACGTGGCTTCTATTTGGATTATGAGCGCGAGTTACCAGGAAAGATTGCCCAAGATGAGTCAGACTTGTTGGCGGGAATCCAAGATGGATTACAAGCCGGCGATATGGCTGAAAATGAAAAGTTCATGAAGTTCTACCGTCGCTTCTGTGCGATTAACGATGGGTTGAGTTCACTGAAGGTTGTGAATTACGTCGTTCATCAAATTGAACATAATGGCTAAGAATAAAAAGGAGGCTCTCGCTGAGAGCCTCCTTTTTACTTAGAGATGAGCATTTTGAATTAACTGGTTGGTTAGCTTAACTTGGTCATCCGGGTTATTTGTCAATCGGTGAGCTACCCCCCTTAAAAATGATTGATAGGCGTTGACCCGTTTTTGGGGCGATTGGGTTTTCTGGGCCTGTTTAGTTTTAGATTGTAAGCTTTGCGGTAATTTATCAGCTTTGGCCAGGTAAACCACGTTTTGACTTGCCCGACTACTGGAGCTGTTGACGGATTTTTGGATGTTAGTGGTATAACTAGCGAGCGTATAATAGTCGGCTTTTTTTATTGGAACGCCTGCATACGTTTTGAAAAAGGTGAGGCCAATAATGAGTGCAATCATGGTTATCAGTGTGCCGACTATTACGAATCCTAGAGGCCCGCTTAAGCGTTTGTTGGCCAGCTTTCTTAGAATCAGGCCGACTAAACCGACTGCTAAAAGTACGGCTCCTATGATAAAAATCGTTTTAATGATGAGAACTTGGGCGTTCGCTAAGATAATATCACTCCTTAAAAATTCATATAAACTGGTGTATCACAGCTGGCTAATTTATCAGCGGAAAAAGTCGAGTTTGTGGTACAATACAAGCATTGTGATTTACGAAATCGGAGCACCGAAAAGGAGACAAACATGAGTGACGTTAAACTTGAAGATGCAGTGAACTCGAGAAGAACGTTCGCAATCATTTCTCACCCGGATGCGGGTAAGACAACGATTACTGAACAACTTCTACTTTACGGAGGCGTCGTCCGCGAGGCTGGTACCGTTAAGGCCCGAAAGAGTGGCAACTTTGCCAAATCTGACTGGATGGAAATCGAACAAAAACGTGGGATTTCCGTTACCAGTTCTGTGATGCAATTTGACTACGAAGGCAAACGAATCAATATTTTGGATACCCCAGGACATGAGGATTTTTCTGAAGATACGTATCGGACTTTAATGGCAGTGGACTCTGCCGTCATGGTGATTGATGCGGCTAAGGGGATTGAACCCCAAACGAAAAAGCTTTTCCAAATTTGTAAGATGCGGGGAATTCCAATTTTTACCTTCATGAACAAGATGGATCGCGATAGCCGTGATCCTATGGAATTGATTGATGAGCTGGAAGATGTGTTGGGTATTGAAGCCTACCCAATGAACTGGCCAATCGGGATGGGTAAAGAACTCAAGGGACTTTACGACCGATATAACAACCAAGTAACGCTCTTCAAATCAGGCGCAGGTGCAAATGCCGATATGGAACACTTGCCTCTTGATGAAAATGGTGATTTAGCTGATGACGTTGACTTGAAGCAGGATTCTTGGTATCAAGACACGCGTGACAATATGGAATTGATTGCTGATGCCGGGAATACTTTTGATCAACAAAAAATCAAAGTAGGGGACCAGACCCCGGTGTTCTTCGGTTCTGCATTAGCTAACTTTGGTGTGAAAACCTTCCTTGAGATTTACCTGAAGTATGCGCCTAAACCAGCTGAACATAAGACAGAAAATGATGGGGCAGTTGAACCAACTGATCCTAACTTCTCAGGATTCGTATTCAAGATTCAAGCTAACATGAATCCGAACCATCGGGATCGAATTGCATTTGTAAGAATCTGTTCCGGTCAGTTTACTCATGGGATGGATGTAACATTGGAGCGAACGGAAAAGAAGATGCGACTTTCCAACGTAACTCAGTTTATGGCTGACACTCGCGAAAATGTTGATACTGCTGTGGCGGGAGACATCATCGGATTGTACGATACCGGTAATTATCAAATTGGTGATAGTATTTATACGGGTAAAAAAGCTGTGAAGTTTGAAAAGTTACCACAATTTACGCCTGAATTATTTGTACGGGTTACCGCTAAAAATGTTATGAAGCAAAAATCATTCCATAAAGGCATTCAGCAACTGGTCCAGGAAGGGGCTGTGCAACTTTACACGACCTACTCAACTGGCGATTATATTCTGGGTGCCGTTGGTCAACTTCAATTTGAAGTATTCCAATTCAGAATGCAAAATGAATATAACTCGGATGTTATTATGGAACCAATTGGTAAGAAGACTGCCCGTTGGATTGATCCAGAACAACTAGATGAAAAGATGTCGTCTAGTCGGAATATTTTGGTTAAGGATCGCAATGGTGATCCACTGTTCCTATTTGAAAATCAATTTGCTGAACGTTGGTTTAAGGATAAGTACCCTGATGTTAAATTATCTGAAAAACTATAAAAAAATCGAATCCGTTGGGATTCGATTTTTTTGTGACACTTATATTTTTAGCTATTTAGCTGCAACAGCGGCATCTGCTTGGGCAACGGCTGCCATGGCAACGGCATTGACGTAATTCAATGGTTGGTCATAGTTTGGTTGGAAAAGCATGTCGACCATTGACAGCTCATCGATGGTCATCTTGTTTTGAATAGCGAGTGAAATGAGGTTGGCTGATTGAGCACAATCGTACTCACTGTAGAATGAGGCACCTAAGACCACGCGAGTCTTTGGATCCCAGACTAAACGCATCAAAATTGGTGTTGTACTTAGCATGAATTCAGGACGGTAGTTTTGTTCGAGTGTTACTGCATCAACATCTATGCCACGAGCCTTAGCTGCACCAACGGTTAATCCGGATGATGCCATGGTCTTTCCGAAGAGGGCAACAGCTGAAGATGATTGAGTGCCCATGTATTTCATGGTTGGTTCAACGATGTTGTGACCAATGAGGATTCCTTGACGAACGGCATTCGTTGCCAATGGAATGTAATCATTCTTGCCAGTTGGGTTGTAGTGAACGACTGATGAATCACCAGCTGCAAAAATATCTGGGTTTGATGAACGCATGTATTCGTCAGTAATAATCGCACCGTTTTCCAACATATCAACTTTGCCCTTCATGAGTTCAGTACGAGGGCGGAAACCAGCTGAGAGAACAGCCATGTCAGCAGTGTAGCTACCTTTGGTTGTTGTAACGGTTACTTGATCACCATTGTCGGAGAACTTAGTCACCATTTCATTCATGGCTAACTTAACGCCGTTATTAGTGAAGTCCTTGGCGACGCGTTCAGAAATTTCTGGGTCGAAGTTCTTAGCTAAAACAGTATCTAAACCGTCAACTAGAGTAACTTCTTTATCAGTTACGGCAAATTGTTCTGCTAATTCGGCCCCGATGTAACCGGCACCGATGACAACTGCGGATTTAATATTAGGTGCAGCATCCTTAATCTTTTTAGCGTCGTTCCAGTTCTTGCAAAGGAAGACTTTGTCGTTATCAATGCCATCGATTGGTGGAATAACTGGGGCAGAACCTGTCGTAATGACAAGTTTGTCATAACTTTCTGTACTGGTTTCACCAGTTACAAGGTTCTTGACTTCAACTGTCTTAGCGTCAGTGTCAACGCTTAAAACGTCATGTTGCATCTTCATGTGTGCACCGAGTGAAGCCAAGGCTTCAGGTGATGAATAAAACATCTTATCAGGATCTGAAACATGGTCCCCAACCCAAAGTGCTATCCCACAAGATAAGAATGATAGATTATCATTCCGCTCGTAAACGGTCACGTCGAAGTCTGGATGTTCCGTTAAAATTTGTTGTGTTGCGAATGTACCTGCATGTGTACAACCAATAACAATAACTTTCATGGTAGGTCCTCCCCAATTTCTATACTTAATTTTGCTAATTATTTCACAAGAAACTGCAAAATAAATTGCTTACAATCTTATTTTAAACAATGCAGTTGAAATGTCAACACTTTCAATTCAAGGCGAAGGGTTATTAGACCGTTGTTTTTCGTGAGAAATTGAGTCATGGCCATCGAAAAAGGTGTAAAATAGTTCTATTAAATTGATAAGAGGTCCTGTACATGGAAAAGAAACATTTATCAGCCTGCACATCTGTTCTCGTTGGAAAGAAGGCATCGATTGATGGCTCGACAATGATCGCCAGAAACGATGACACTTTTTTGCCACTAACACCACAACGATTTTACGTTCATGAAGCGGTAACTGGTCGCCACGAAACCTTGGTATCCAATCAAAATGGCTTTACTGCTGAATTACCAGAAAGTGGCTACCGCTACATGGCCACTCCAAACGTAGACATCGAAAAAGACGGTGTCTATGACGAAAGCGGGTTTAACGAACGCAACGTGGCCATGAGTGCAACCGAAAGTGTTTATGGGAACCCCAAGGCACTGGCTTATGATCCATTAGTGGCTGATGGTCTCGCCGAAGATTCATTGCAAACAATGGTCCTACCATTTATTGACTCAGCTGCTGAAGGTGTTGAATACCTCGGCAATTTAATTGCTAAATATGGTTCACCAGAAGGAAACGGCGTGTTGTTTAGTGATAAGGACGAAGTTTGGTACATGGAAATTGTGACGGGCCACCACTGGGTCGCTCAGCGGATTCCCGATGATGCTTATGCCATCACTGCTAACCAAGTTGCCATTCAAGAAGTTGATTTCACAGATCCAATTAACTTCAAATTCTCAGAAGGCATTCAGAACTTTGTTGAAAGTCACCACCTCAATCCGGATCAAAGTGGTTGGAATTTCCGCCACATTTTTGGTACAAGCAACGAAAAGGATCGTCATTACAACACACCACGAGTTTGGTTTGGGCAGCGTTATTTGAACCCGGAGATTGAGCAAGTTCCTGATTCAAATGACCTTCCATTTATCTGCCACACTTCCAAGAAGATTAGTGTTGAGGATATTGAGTACATCCTCAGTTCCCACTATAACGAAACGGAGTATGATCCATTGGGCAATGGTCCTGAAGCATCGAAGACCAAGTTCCGACCTATCTCAATGAACCGGACACAAAACTCTCATGTCCTCCAAATTCGGAATGATGTGCCTGAAGAATTTTCAGCGATTATGTGGCTCAACTTCGGCGTTCCAGCATTTAGTCCATATGTGCCATTCTTTGCAAATGCTACTGATACGGACGAAAGCTATCATACAACGCCTAAGATTATGGATAATCATAGTGCGTACTGGACTTATCGCCGGCTTTCAATCGTGGTTGAATCTCATTATCAGCAGTTCATCGAATCGGATACTGATTTTGTTACAGCTGCAAAAGAGCGCTTTAGAGCGCACGTTGCTGCAGTAGATGCAGAAGCTAAACGACTATCTGGAGATGAGTTGACGGCTTATCTGACACAGCAAAACCATGAGATTGCGCATGAAATGAACGAAAAAACGAACACGTTTATTAACCAGTTATTGTCCGAAAGCTTAGCCCTTTCTAAGCTAACGTTCAATATGGATATTAACCTATAGACAAGCGTTGCGGTGCCAAGAATGGCGCCGTTTTTTTTGTCGTTACGATTAGTTTTATCTTAAACGTTCAATAACATATTTCTTGTCATTCGTTTTTATTTCCGCTAGACTATTAGTTAGATGGAGACACCCATTTTCAATTGGCGAGTATGTCATGATTCCCTAACAGAAAGGACTGTCAGAGATGAAACAGAACGATACCCAGCTACCCATAAAGGAGATGTTAGCAAAATACGAGACGGATTTGCAGACGGGGTTAAATACCACCGAGGTGACTCGGCGAAATTTAGCTGATGGTGACAATGCATTAAGTGAGGCGAAAAAGCCCAATCTGCTACAGCAAATCGGTAAACACATGGCGGATATTGCATCCCTTGTGCTGCTATTTGCCGTTATTCTTTCCGTGTATTTAGCGCTCACGACCGACGGCGGTTGGACGAAACCCATTGTCATCGGTAGCATCTTAGTTTTAAACGTTTTAATCGGCATGTATCAGGAGCATAGTGCCGAACAAGCATTAGCGGCGCTAAAAAAATTAAGCGTCCATGAAATTCAAGTGATTCGTGATTCGAAGAAACAGTTGATTGATGCTACTAATTTAGTGGTTGGCGATATTATTTTATTAGAACCAGGTAGCCAAGTGCCGGCGGATGCCAGATTAGCTACGGCTAGTAATCTGTCGGTCGATGAAGCAATTTTGACTGGTGAAAGTGTGCCGGTCAACAAGTCAGCTGAGCCACTGACAGTTGATCCTGAAGCTATTGGTGATCAGCAAAATATGGTATTCTCAGGAACAGCCGTTACGCAGGGAAATGCCACTGCGATTGTGACAGCTATCGGGATGAATACGGAACTTGGTAAAATTGCCGGCATGCTGAATAAGACCAAGAAACAACAAACACCACTTCAAAATCGGTTGAACCGGTTGGTCAGTACGCTTTCTGGCGTTGCAATTGCTGGCGGGGTAATTATTTTCCTGCTGGGTACGTTGATGCATGGTGATTCCTTAATTAGTAGTTTGATGATTGGAGTCTCACTAGCGGTGGCCGCGGTTCCCGAAACCTTGCCTATCATTGTGACCATTAGCTTAGCTCATGGTGTAAAAAAGATGGCGAAGCGAAATGCGATTATGCGTCGGGTGAGTGCCGTTGAAACAATCGGAAACGTGAACGTAATCGCGTCAGATAAAACTGGCACATTGACGCAAAATAAAATGTCCATCACTCGACTATGGGCAACTGATGGCGGAGTGGCAAGTGTTAAGCAAATTGCTAAATTAAGCGAACAGCAGTCAAAATTAGTGACTATGTTTGGCTTAGCCACTAATGCTGAGATTGAAGTTAATAAACAAGATGAAGAAATTGAAATGGGCGATTCAACTGAATTGGCAATTGTCAGATTGATGTACAAATTTGGCATGACCCGCGATAAGTTAGAAATTAATTATCCGCGACTTGCTGAGGATCCGTTTGATTCTAGTAAGAAAACAATGGCGACGCTCCATAAAATTGATGATCAAAAACAACTTTTGATTGTTAAGGGAGCTTTTGACCGTTTACCAATCAAGCGTGAAGGCGATATTTATGAACGAGCCAAAGAAGCTCACGATGAATTTGGTCGTGAGGCACTTCGAGTGCTAGCGGTGGGCTATAAGGTTATTGAGCAAGATAGCACTAAAAGTATTGAAGCCCTCCAAGATGAAGTAGAACTACTAGGCCTGGTTGGCATGATCGACCCACCTCGAGATGAAGTCGCAGCAGCGATTTCGGAGGCGCAAGGTGCCGGGATTCGAACTGTTATGATCACGGGTGACCACGTCGAAACGGCTAAGGCTATTGCCAAAAAGATTGGGATCCTTTGTCAGGGTGACTCGGTGCTGACTGGAGCGGAAATGAAGCAACTAGATGATGAACAGTTAGCAGGGCAAATTGCGGACACTTCCGTTTTTGCCCGAGTATCACCAGAAGATAAGATTCGAATTGTGAGTGCTTGGCAGAGTCAGGGTGCTGTGGTGGCCATGACTGGGGATGGCGTGAATGATGCGCCAGCGCTAAAGGCTGCGAACGTCGGGATTGCGATGGGAATTACCGGAACCGAAGTCTCAAAGGGCGCCGCTGACATGGTGTTGACTGATGATAACTTTGCGACGATTGTTGCCGCGGTGTCTGAAGGACGGACCGTTTATCAAAATATTCTGAAGGCGGTCGAATTCCTGATTGGGGTCAACTTTGCCCAACTATTCTTGATGATTTTCTCCGTTGCCATCGGTTGGGGCGCACCGCTAATTGCGGAGCAACTCCTGTTAATCAACGTTCTTGCTGACGGAATTCCAGGCTTCTACTTGAGTCGTGAACCGGGTGAAAGAGCAGTCATGAAGCAAAAACCAATTTCCAAGTGGTCCAGTATTTTTGCTAATGGACTCGGCCAACGAGTGGCGATTCGGGCGGTGACATTCACAATCCTGACACTTGGCATTTATGCCCTTGGACGATTTGGGCTAATGGATAACGTGCCTTCAATTGGGATGTCGATGCTCTTCTTAGTCTTAGCGCTGGGATCAATGATTGATATCTATGCGATTAAGACCCGCGAACCGCTTAGCTTGAGCAGCTTTAAATCGAATCGGGCCCTGAATATGGGCTTGGCACTGGCGGCACTGTTAGTACTAGCGGTTGCAATTGTGCCACCGCTTCAACAGCTTTTTGGACTGGTGACCTTACCAGCCGTGGCGTGGCCAATCGTAATCGTTGCCATGTTTGTACCAACAATTGTGCTGGAATTGAATAAGCAAATTGTGAATCGAATTCGACTAAATCGGTCGTATCAAGCGATTCAAGAAGATTAGACAAAAAGAGAGTCGAAAAATTTCGACTCTCTTTTTTAATTGACTTTGATGTAGGTTGCCAACAATACAGCGCCGGTATCTAGTTGATACCAGTGAAGCCCTTGATCATCTCGGAGAATGTGTGTGATATTGACTTTTTCACCGTCAGCCAGTTTACCAATTGATGCACCGTACGGCTGGTCGTAGGTCGTGACACTGCGTCCGGCCACAAAATCGATTTGTCCGGTTAAAGCCAATGGATTGCTATGGAATCGCATGCCAGCGTAAGTAAGTTCAGGTTTCATTGGATGTGTGTGGCTTGCAGTGTATTTAGCAGTTAACCACTCGGCACCGCCAATGTTATACCAAATGGTACCGTCTACCTTAGTGATTTGCTGAAAGACACGCCATACCGATTTAGCAGGTAAATTAATGGCCTGTTTTTGGCCATCCGGTTCATCAAAGGGCTGCAATGCTCGTTTGAGTTCAATGTAGAAGTTAACATTTTTAACGGTTTGCCAGGCCTCCTTGCGGTAAAAGGCAAAGATTGGGTGAACCTTGTCAGTAAACCTTCCTCGTGAACTTCCTTGGACACGGATTAAGTTATAGCCCTTTGCAACGGGAGGCACCATTTCAAATGATTCACCGATGCGCCCACTAATGATGGTGGGGTAAGCCAGAATTTCATTGGTATCGTAATCGATTTGATAGTAAATCACCGGTTGGCCAAATTGTCGCTCGAATTGAAGGGTCATAATGGCGTATTCGGCCGGGAAGTGCTGGGTATATCCGGAAATCGCGGATAAGGTATAAGAAGTGGTGGGTTGCACGTCGAAATTGATGACGTCGCCGAGTTGCCCCATAATCACCTGTGGTTCACGTAATGTACTTTGATTCTGGTCGAGGTACAAAATGACCATCATGGCATTTGGTTTAGTTGGTAGTGGTTGTTCGTTCACGCGTGCCACTGGTTGGACGGCTTGCGGTTGTTCAAGTTGTGGTGTTACCGGTTCTGATGCAGTTACCTTGCTTCGATTAACGGGGGCCTTACCACTTGCCTGATGACTGTGGCGAGGTCGGTAAGTTGGTCGTTTATTGGGTTTCGTAATCAATTGTTTGAGCCAACGCCACATGTGTCTTTTCCCTCCCGTACAAGAATTCAGTATCCATAGTATACCGCAATTAATTAGCACAAGGGAACCTTAGGATAGGGGGTGACACTAAATATTAAAAGAGTTGCAATTATCTCGAAAAAAAACGCCGGTCTCTGCCGGCGTTTCATAAACCTATTCTTCTGTTGCAGCTTCAATGACAATGTCACCGTTACTAATCTTAGCGTTCAGGTTGGTCACACCCGAATGATCAAGATAGTAGTCTGCAATTTTATCCTCAATCTGTTCCTGGATTACTCGACGCAATGGTCGGGCACCCATTGCTGGATCATAGCCTAATTCAACGAGCTTTTCTTCAACGGGAACCGTGACGTGGATGTTAATACCTTGTTGTTCAAGCATTTTGTTGACGTTCACAATCATCAAATCGACAATCTTCATCAAGTTTTCCTTGGTGAGGGAGTTGAATTCGATAATGTCATCAAATCGGTTTAAGAACTCTGGTTTGAAGTAGTTCGTCAAACGATCCAAAATCGAGTGAGTCGTCCCGGCCGCTGCTGCACCAAAACCAACGTTGGCTTCGCTATCACCAGAACCGGCATTCGACGTCATGATAATAATGGTATCTTTGAATGAAACCGTCCGCCCCTGAGAATCTGTCAGACGACCATCGTCCAAGATTTGGAGGAACATATGCATGACATCTGGATGCGCCTTTTCAACTTCGTCCAAGAGAACCAGACTATAAGGATGACGACGAACCTGTTCGGTTAATTGACCAGCTTCTTCGTAACCGACATAGCCAGGAGGTGAACCGATTAATTTGGAAATTGAATGTGGCTCCATGTACTCAGACATATCGAAACGAATCATAGAATCAGCAGAGCCGAACAATTCAATAGCAAGTTGTTTAGCCAGTTCTGTCTTACCAACTCCGGTGGGGCCGACGAAGAGGAAGGAACCAATTGGCCGTCCTGTTCCGTTTAAACCGATTCGGTTACGACGAATGGCTCGTGCAACTTTGTCGACGGCTTCGTTTTGGCCGATGACATGTGATTCAAGGTCAGATGACAAATCGCGTAATTGTTGTTGCTCCTTGGATTGAAGTTCACCAACTGGAATGTCAGTCTTTTCCTCAATAATCTTTTGCATGTCTTCTTCAGTCACCTGAGGAACACCTTCTGAGTCGCTAGCAGTTTGACTACCCTTGGCCTTTTCTAACTTAGAAATCTGGTCACGATAGTAGGCAGCTTTTTCATAGTCTTCTTGCTGAAGGGCAGCTTGCTTTTGATCTTCAGCATCCTTAATTTTTTGCTCAATATCTTTTGGATCGACGACGTTAATGGTTAAGTTCTTTTTCGAACCGGCCTCATCAAGCAAGTCAATTGCCTTGTCTGGTAAGAAGCGGTCTTGAACGTAACGGTCAGATAACTTAACAGCTGCTTCAATGGCACTGTCAGTATATTTAACGTGGTGGTAGTCTTCGTACTTCTTTTGGATGCCCTTGAGAATTTTGACTGCTTCTTCAGGGGATGGCTCGTCAACTGTGACGGGTTGAAGTCGTCTTGCCAGTGCTTGATCCTTTTCAATATCTCTGTATTCATTTAAAGTCGTTGCACCGACGAGTTGGAATTCGCCACGAGCAAGGGCAGGTTTCAAAACGTTACCGGCGTCCATACCGCCTTCAGCGTTACCAGCGCCCACAATTTCGTGAATTTCATCAATGAACAAAATGATATCAGGGTTGCTTTGAACTTCCTTCATCAGTTGTTGCATTCTTTGTTCAAATTGACCACGAATGCCGGTTCCCTGAACTAGAGAAACAACATCGAGTCGAACAATTTGTTTGTTAGTTAATTTTTGCGGTACAGCACCTTCGACGATTTTTTGAGCCAGGCCCTCGACAACTGCTGTTTTACCAACACCGGCTTCACCAATGAGAACCGGATTGTTTTTTGTCCGACGGTTTAATATTTCAATGACTCGGGCAATTTCCTTGTCACGACCAATTACGGGATCAATCTTTCCGTTTTTAGCGAGCTCCGTCATATTAATCCCAAACTGGCCGAGTAATGAGCCATTCCCATTTTGGTTGCCGTTGCCACGGCTAGCCTGAGTAGGGGGAACTTGTTGCTGAAAATCGCGCTGTCCAGCGGCCGGTTGTCCGCCTTGCATGGCGCGGAAAATATCATCTAGGTTACCGAAACCAAATGGATCTTGTGCCATTTGAGCACCTCCGTTTCCGTTGAGTCCTTGTTCGTTTTTAAGAAGCTGATAACAGTTCTGACATAGGTCAACTTGTTGTCGATGACCGTTCACATTCATAAAGAGGTGAATGGTCGCTTCACGTTCGTGACAGTTTTGACAGAGCATTATGAAGCTCCTTTCCTTTAAAATCTTCCTAATAGACTAGGAACAAATAGGTTGAAAATGTTTGACCTATTTTGACTTTCGAATCCATTATACCGTTTAATACGGATTGTGCAACTTTTAGAACTCAATTAAATCAGCTTATTAACTCGTAATTAAAAATTTAGCAGTTAATCCGTTCGACTGCTAAATCATGATTTAGTTTTACTGCAAATCAATAAAAAAATCAAATAATTAAGCTTTAAACAAACGGGTTGGTGGTTTTAATGTAAAATGGAGGTACGAAGAGAGGTGCAAGAATTGGAAACTGATTACGCCGCGATGCTAGATCAACTGCGCCAGGGTGAAATCGACGAGATTGAAATTACTCCCGAAACCTTTATGGCTTTCCATGATGTTTATTTGGCTGCAGACGACCGCAAAAAGATAATTGGTAAGGCTCAGTCGGGTGGCATTGTAAAATATATTTACGACAACGACGAAAAGTAGTGGAGAATGCAATGAAAGCGTTTAATGAAAAGCTTGTATTTTAGACGCATAATTGCTATTCTTGTTGTTAAAGGTACGGAATTTTAAGGGTTTCTTGACGTTTTCAATAGTTGATACAAGTTTGAAATCCCTACCTAAAAAATCAAACAAACATTAAGGAGATCGATCTATTATGGAAAAACGCGATTTTCACGTAACTGCAGAAACAGGTATTCACGCACGTCCAGCAACACTTTTGGTTCAATCAGCAAGTAAGTTCAACTCAGAAGTTACCCTTCAATACGGTGACAAATCAGTTAACTTAAAGTCAATCATGGGTGTGATGTCATTAGGTGTTGGTCAAAACACTGACATTACGATCACTGCAGAAGGTGATGACGAAAAAGAAGCTATCGAAGCCATCGCCCAAACCATGACAAAAGAAGGCCTATCTGAATAATGACAAAAGTATTGAAAGGGATTGCGGCCAGTGATGGTGTTGCAATTGCGAAAGCTTACCGTTTGGTTGATCCTGATCTTTCATTTAGTAAGCGAACAATCACTGATGTTGATGGCGAAGTTTCAAAAATGCAATCAGCGATGGATGCTTCTAAAGCCGAACTGGAAATTATTAAAAACAAAGCTAAAGAAACTTTAGGCGAGGAAGAAGCCGAAGTTTTCGAAGCCCACATAACGATTCTTTCTGATCCAGAGATGATTGGTGCAATTAACAAAGAAATCAGTGATCAAAAAGTAAATGCTGAGCAGGCACTTTTTGACGTAACCGATCAATACATTTCAATGTTCGAGGCAATGACGGACAATGCTTATATGCAAGAACGAGCAGGCGACGTCCGAGATGTGCGCAAGCGTGTGATGTCTCATTTGTTAGGGGTAGAACTTCCTAACCCAGCCTTGATTAACCGCCCAGTTGTCATTGTGTCGCATGACTTAACGCCAAGTGACACTGCTCAATTGGATCGAAAGTTTGTTAAAGGCTTTATCACTGACATTGGTGGTCGGACTTCTCATTCGGCAATCATGTCAAGAACCTTGGAAATTCCAGCTGTGGTTGGTTCTGGTGAGGCAACGACTACCATCAATGAAGACGATACTGTCATCATTGATGGGTTAGATGGAGTCGCACTCGTTTCGCCAACTGATGCTGAAATTGCCGAGTATGACCAAAAGGAACAGGATTACTTGAAGCAAAAAGACGAGTGGGAAAGGTTGAAGACAGCTGAGACACTATCGAAAGATGGTGTGCACCACACGTTGGCTGCTAACATCGGGACACCACGAGATCTTCAAGCGGTTTTAGATAACGGCGCAGAAGGTATTGGGTTGTTCCGTAGTGAGTTCCTCTACATGAATTCGGCTGAGTTACCAACTGAAGATGAGCAGTTTGAAGCTTATAAATCTGCTGTCGCTAAGATGGATAACAAACCAGTTGTCGTCCGGACAATGGATATTGGTGGCGATAAGAAGCTACCATACTTACCATTACCAGACGAAATGAACCCATTTATGGGATACCGAGCAATCCGAATTAGTTTGGATCGTGACGATATCTTTAGAACGCAATTAAGGGCATTAATTCGAGCCTCCAGTTACGGACAGTTGTGGATTATGTTCCCAATGATTGCGACCTTAGATGAGTTTAGAGCTGCTAAGGCTATTTATGATGATGAGCGTCAAAAACTCATTGATGCTGGAACTAAGGTCGGCGAGGTTAAGCTAGGAATTATGATTGAAATTCCAGCTGCTGCAGTACTTGCTGACCAGTTTGCTAAGGAAGTTGACTTCATGAGTATTGGTACCAACGATTTGATTGGTTACTCTATGGCGGCCGACCGAACTAACGAACGGGTTTCGTATCTCTATCAACCATACAATCCATCCGTGCTCCGTTTAATCAAGCATGTGATTGATTCTGCACACAAAGAGGGCAAGTTTGCCGCAATGTGTGGTGAAATGGCTGGTGACCAGATTGCGGTACCATTACTTCTGGGGATGGGCTTAGATGAATTCTCGATGAGCGCCACTTCAATCTTGAAGACCCGCTCTTTGATGAGTCGTTTAGACTCACAAAAAGCAGCCAAATTGGTGGAACGTGCACTTGATGCACAGACCAATGACGAGGTTAAACAACTAGTCTTAGATGCGATGGATTCTTTGAAATAGTCAGAACTTAAGAGAATCTTTCAAAATGCGAAAAGGAGTCGGGGGAGAAATCCCTCGGCTCCTTTTTGTATGCCATTTTCAGCGATTTAGGTTTAACGATGATAAGCGTTCCAAATGCCTATATCTACCTGATGACAATGAAACATATTTGCAATGAAAAACCCAAACCCATATAATTAGAACGATTGATTTAATGGATCGTCAAGCAGGAGTAGGCGACAGACCTAGGAGGGAGATCAACGTGAACATAGGCTTATTTACGGATACATATTTTCCTCAAGTAAGTGGGGTTGCCACCTCAATTAAAACATTGAAGGATGAGCTGGAAAAGCAGGGGAATCAGGTCTACATTTTTACCACAACTGATCCTCACGTCGAGAAGGATACTTACGAGCGAAACATTTTCAGATTCCCAAGTATCCCGTTCGTGTCGTTTACCGACAGACGAATTGCAATTCGGGGCTTCTTCCACGCTTATCAAATCGCAAAAGAATTGAATCTTGATATCATCCATACTCAGACCGAATTTTCGATGGGGTGGATGGGGAAATTTGTAGCGCGAAATTTAGAAATTCCATGTATCCATACTTACCATACAATGTATGAAGATTATCTGCATTATGTGGCTAATGGCAAGATTTTAAAACCCGTACATGTTAAACAAATGACGCTAGCGTTTTGCTACCATATGACGGGAATCGTTGCACCGAGTGAGCGCGTGTTGAATACACTCACGGATTATGGTGTTAAAACGCCTATTCAAATTATTCCAACGGGGATAGATTTACACCGTTACGAGCAACCGGACACAGAAAATCTGCGGAAGGAACTTGGCTATGCACCAGATACTCCGGTGATGTTATCGCTTAGCCGGCTAGCGTTTGAAAAGAATATTGCGGGTGTCATTAACGGCATGCCGGAAATTCTAAAGCAGGTTCCTAATGCACAGTTACTCATTGTTGGGGATGGCCCAGCAAAAGAGACTCTGGAAGAACAAGTGAAGTCGATGGGTTTATCTGATCACGTGGCCTTTACTGGCGAGATTGATAATGCCAAAGTCTTCCATTATTACCATATGGCCAATGTCTTCGTTTCAGCGTCCGATTCCGAGTCGCAGGGATTGACGTATATTGAAGCCTTGGCTGCTGGCTTGAAGACTGTTGTTAAACGGAGCCCCTACACGGAAGAATTACTTACAGATAAAGCGTTGGGGATGAACTTTGACGAACCGGATGAAATGGTCTCGTATGTCGTCGACTACCTTTTGAACGGCTCAAAATATGAAAACCAAGAGATGCTGAACAAACGGCTCTCGGAAATCTCTTCGGATACATTTGGACAAAACATTTTGGCATTTTATCAGGATGCGCGATTAGCCTATGAAGATGTTCATGAAAATTCCGAGGGAATCAGCAACTAATATAAAACGGGGAGAACCTGAGAATGATTAAGATTAACATGTTTTCTAGAGCTGACTCGGTGAAGGGACAAGGAGTCGGAAGTGCTTATCTTGAGCTAATCAAACTGTTGAGAACTAGAGCACAGGATAAGTTGGATGTTTCGATTAATCACCTACGCCGAGCAGATATCAGCCACTATCATACGGTTAATTTTCCGTATTACCTATCAACGTTCTTGCCATTTTTGGGCAAAAAGATTGGCTATGTCCATTTTATTCCTGAAACATTGGAAGGAAGTCTGAAGATTCCGCAGCCCTTTCGAGCGATCTTTTACCATTACCTCATTTCGTTCTATAAACGAATGGATCATTTAGTAGTAGTTAATCCAACATTCATTCCTAAGCTAACTGCGTACGGTATTAAACCGGAGAATGTGACTTACATTCCCAATTTTGTTAGCCGTCAAGAATTCTATGAAGTTCCAACTGAAGAGAAGAAAGTACTTCGCCAAAAGTACGATTATGACAGCCGGTTCACCGTTTTAGGTGTTGGCCAAATTCAAGAACGTAAAGGTGTTTTTGATTTTATTGAACTTGCTAAACGGCTGCCAAACGTCCAATTTATCTGGGCGGGGGGGTTTTCATTCGGTCGAATGACGGATGGTTACACAGAACTTAAAAAAATTGTTGATAACCCACCGGCTAACTTGAGATTTCCTGGCATTGTTGATCGAGATCGACTAGTCGATTATTACAATTTAAGTGATGTCTTCTTGTTACCTTCCTATAATGAACTGTTTCCAATGTCGATTTTGGAATCATTTAGTACCGGTACGCCCGTTATGGTACGAGATTTAGATTTGTATCCTGCTATTATTGAAGGTAAGTATATTGGTGCCAAGGACGTTAATGAGATGGAACGGCAACTACGAGAATTAGAACAGTCGCCTGAACAACTTACGCATCTTCAAACGGTTGCCCGCGAAGCAGCTGCCTACTATTCTGAAGAGCGACTTGTGACCATCTGGGAAGAATTTTACCAAAAGCAAGCAAACGAGGATAAGTAAGTGAGTAGAAGGAATAAAATCGTTGTCGCTATTATGTTTCTGCTGGGACTCGTTATTATGGGAATTTCACTCAGGGATGTTCATTTCAAGACGCTAGTCCATGCGCTGGTTAATATCAACGTGTACTGGTTGATCGTAGCGTTGTTCTGTATCATGCTTTATATCGGGATTGAGGGCTACGTTGTTAAAGTCTTTGTTGATGATCGGTTAGAGGGATTCTCTTTCAGGGATGCCCTTCGAATCCCCATGATCGAACAGCTATTTAATGGCATTACACCGTTTTCTTCCGGTGGACAACCGGCACAATTGATTGCTATGCTTCAGTCGGGGATTGACGGCGGACGAGCCAGTTCTGTTTTATTAATGAAATTCGTGGTCTTTCAGGCGCTTATTGTGGTCAATTTTTTGATTAGTCTCTTAATCGGCTTTCATTATTTGGCCTCTAAGATGAGCTATCTTTCGTTATTCGTGCTGTTGGGTTTTTTAATCCATTTAGCCGTCATCGTTGGCTTATTACTTATTATGTATTGGCCATCGTTCACCAAACGATTAGTGGCCTTGCTACTGGCGCCATTAAAGTGGTTCTCAAAAAAAGAGCGTTACACTAAATTGCGGATTCAGTTAGATGAAAAGATTGATACGTTCTATCACGAGAGTGTCCGCATTGCTAGGCGCTGGCCGTTGCTGCTGAAGGTAATTGGACTCACATTTATCCAGTTGTTCTTCTATTACCTCATTCCCTACTTTATTATGTTGTCGTTAGGGTATACGAATGTGAACGTGTTAATGGTAACGAGTTTGCACATCATGATCGTCATGGTCATCTCGTTATTTCCAATTCCTGGGGGCGCAGGGGGTGCTGAATTTAGTTTTGAGGCGCTCTTTGCTAGCTTTATTCCTAATCACAGTAAGCTGATCTTAGCGATGCTACTGTGGCGATTCTTGACCTATTATTTTGGGATGATTTCTGGACTAATTGCCATTTGGATGCAGCCAAACAAAGTCGAAGAAGTTGAACTAGAAACTAAAAAAGGGGCTGTGACATAAGTCCCAAAATAAAAGGCACTACCGTCAGATTTTAAAAACTGATGGTAGTGCCTTTTTGATATAATGAAAAATAAAAAAA
>NZ_BBJM01000023.1 GCF_000740055.1 Secundilactobacillus oryzae JCM 18671
GATAAAGTAGATGTACCAAAAGTAATCACTCCCTATATTGGTTGGAATTAGCTACTACCATTGTAAGTGATTGCTTTGGGCTTTTTAATTTCTGTTCGGATTAATTATAGAATTTGCCCTCTAAAACAAATCAATTTTTAATTTTTCTCTTGACATTTTCTGAAAACACCACTAAAGTGACAGCATATTAACCGGACGGAACAAATCAGAGAGATCAGTCACCGGCTGCAAGCTGATCAACCCTAAAATGGCGCACCACCCTCATTGTTTGGCCTCATTATCGGCTATAAAGGCAATTAATTTTTTAATTGTGAATTAAGGATGGAACAGCGCAAAAGACGCTCCTAGCAAATATATGCTAGGGGCGTCTTTTTTTATTTTTCCCCAATCCGGCTCATCGCCCATTACTCATTTTATTCAACTCGGAGGTTTTTCTATGGAAGACAAACTTAAACTCTCACGCTCATTAAAGAGCCGTCATATTCAAATGATTGCCATTGGTGGCGCCATTGGTACCGGTCTTTTCCTTGGATCCGGTAGTGCCATTCGAGCTGCCGGTCCCTCAATTATCTTGTCGTACCTCATCGTCGGTATTTTCTGTTTTTTCCTGATGCGGGCCATCGGTGAACTTTTATTATCCGACACCAGCAAGGCTTCATTTATCGATTTCATCAAAGAATATCTCGGCGACCGTGCTGAATTCATTACCGGCTGGACTTACTGGTCATGTTGGATTAGTCTGTCCATGGCCGATTTGACCGCCACTGGAATTTACGTCAAATACTGGTTCCCTAATTTCCCACAATGGCTCACACCATTAATCATTATTTTACTTCTATCACTGATTAATTTAGCGAATGTCGGTCTGTTTGGTGAATTTGAATCTTGGTTCTCACTCATTAAAGTAGCGGCTATTATAGCCCTGATTGCAATCGGGCTTTTCCTTGCATTTGGTCACTTCAAGATTGCCGGATCAACTACTGGTTTTGCGAACCTCGTTAACCACGGTGGCTTCTTCCCAACTGGCATTTCCGGATTTCTACTTTCCTTCCAAATGGTCGTCTTCGCCTTTGTCGGAATCGAAATGGTTGGACTGACTGTTGGGGAAACTTCTAATCCTGAGGAAAACTTACCAAAAGCCATCAACAGCCTACCCATTCGAATCGGATTGTTCTACGTCGGATCGATGATTGCCATTATGAGCGTCTACCCTTGGGATAAAATCACGACTAACGTGAGCCCATTTGTTCAGGTGTTTTCAGGAATTGGAATTGCCGGAGCTGCCGGAATCTTAAACTTCGTGGTCCTAACTGCAGCAATGTCTGCCACCAACAGCGCAATATTTAGTACGAGTCGGACGCTTCACGCCCTCGCTTCCGGTGGTAACGCTCCAAAACGGTTCCGCGAACTCGACAAACGTGCCGTTCCTAGCAAGGCCTTGAACGTTTCTTCCCTCATTCTCTTCGTCATTGTCGTCTTGAACTTTGTGATGCCAGCTCAGATTTTCACCTTAATTTCAGGAGTTTCTACTATTAACTTTGTGTTTGTCTGGGTCGTCTTACTTTGGTGTCATCTCAAATATCGTCAACAACATCGTGATGATCATCCAAGTTTCACGATGCCTGGCTATCCGTTGACTGATTACCTCACATTGATTTTCTTCATCGGAATCCTCATTTACCTATTCTTCGTTCCGGAAACCAGAGTTTCACTCATCATTTCAATCATTTGGTTTATTGCTTTGGCCATCATCTACCAAGTAACTAACCGCAAACGAAACTAAAAAGAAGCACCCCACTTTGACCACTAAAGTGAGGTGCTTCTTTTGATACGGCTTCCATTATACCGTAAAAGTCATTATTTAATGAACTAAAAATAAGTCGTTTTTTATTTTGTTTCAAAAATTTGATCCACAATCCCATCACCCAAACGGAAAGTAACATCGTTCGTGTAAGGACGTGGACTCGCCGTCGTAAACCAGTGCTTGCCTTCAGTCGGCACACCCCAGAAAAATAGGTGTTGATTAGCTTGCCCGTTTACCAACAATTGTTCAGTTTGAACATCCACATCCATCGCACCCGTTCTAAATGATTCCCCATTTGCCAACTTCATTTCGTGCGGTTGAGCTAACTCATCGCGGAGCATTTGTTGAATGAGCGGATTCTGACTTTCCGACACTTTGATAGATGGCAAACGGCCTTCCAAAAGATAAGTTGACTCATGCTTTTGGTCCGGTAAGGTTGCCGACCAGGTTACAAATTTCCCGGTTTCTTCGTCAGTATCAACCACCATTTGTGGACCTAATAGCTGAACCACTCCGGCAGTAATCAAAGCGCGTAATTGCTCGATTCTGATTTCCGGTGGGCCAACCGCCAAATGAGAGTTTTGATAGTTGAACGTGCCCAAGAAATCACGACGATAATCATCTGGACTCAAGAGATTCTGAGTTGCAATCCGGCGATAGACATCACGCGTATCACGGAAAACTTCGAATGAGGACGTCAATGGACCTGTTTTGGTGCCTTTTTTTGCTTCATCAATATCATATTTTAAGAAATCAGCCATGACATCGGACTTGTCGAGATCACTAATATAGTTAGCTGGGTGCATTAATCGATCCCAGTTATAGTAATCTGCTGAATCGATTGCTGATTTGGCGACCGTTTCCTCTGGATTCTGAACAAAATCATGAAGGAACGCGGTGGCATCAATATCTGGATACTTTTCCGCCAATAAATGCTCGTAGTAAACGTATTCGACTTCATGATGCATCATTTGGACAAAAGTGGCCCCGTCTAATTGACCTTCACCGTCATGCTGGTTAAACCAGTCCGTCGTGAAGAAGCGAGATGGTACCAGTTCTCCATCCGTTTTTTGATTCGTGCCTTTAGACCGAAGTGGTACCCCAATCCGAGAACCGGCAATAATCTTGGGCTCTTTGCCTGATGGTTCGTATCGTAAATAACCATCAACATCTCGGGTAAACTTGCCGCCGCGACCAATCGTCAGCATTGCCATTGCATCGATAAAGCTCAAACCTAGTCCTCGAATAATCATCGGTTTTCCAGCTGGCAACTCTTTCAGGGCATATTCTTGAGGTTGCATCGGATAAACGTAAGTCACATCATGATCAAGCGCAAACCGGCGCAACGTCACCTGCTCTGGTGTGGGCTTATTTTCGAAATGTCCCAGTGCCATCACCACATTGTCAGCGGTTAAGGCATAATTACTGGTTTTCACCACGTACTGGTCCGTCCCGACGACCGGCGTCACGGAAAGTGCCTCCTCTTCTACAACTTCCAAGGTGGTACCTTCTGTTAAACGTGTTTGCAGATAATCATAGAACCAGTTGAGATAGACCCCAAACAAGCCTCGTGAAGCGTACTCTGTCGGTTTTAAGGCTTCAATTTCAGCTAAAAATTGTGCCTTCATGGTGAAATTACGTTGCTCAATATAGTCAATCGCCTCGGTTTGAAGCCATTGAAATAAGTTCGGTCCCGCCACAATCGGGCCATCAATCTGAACCTTGTCATCCGTAAAAACGGTGACGTAGTTAGGATTAGTATTCATGATGAGTTCATGCGACTGGTTAGTTTGCCAAACTCGACCACCAATACCAAATGGGTCGACGAGTTTAATATTGAGTTGTTTAAATTTTTTAGTAGCATTTTGGTGCTCAATTAGCCTTTCAGCCGCAACGAGTCCTCTAGGTCCAGCACCAATTAATACGCTGTTCATATTGACTCCCCTATATTATTATAATTACTGATTAGTATATTGGTATTGTGTGATTTTTGCACGTGATTCCCCTTTATCATTACAGAATATGGATAAATGTTTCACGTGAAACGTTGTTGAGCTAATCTCACCCTGTCCAAGTAAGTTCCATGCTATTCTCTACTACTGAGTCTAATTATTTTTGGGAGGGATTAAAGTGCAAAATAAAGAAGTGACCATGCTCAACATGTTTCGGTACGTCTTCTCTTCCGTGCTAAAAAGTCGACTGCTACTGTTCGTTAACGTTTTAGCGCTGATTCTCATTACCGGATTTCAATTCATCATGCCTCAATTCACTCAATACATCATTGATAAAGTGATTCCGCGTGGTGATTATCACTTGCTGACTAGAACGATTGGCCTACTACTTCTGGCCGCAATTATTCTCGGTTTGTTGAACTATTTTTCAACTTACTACATGGGTGTGATGAGCCAAAATGCCATTACCCGCCTACGAAACTCGCTATACAATCACATCATCAATCAAGATACCTATTTTTTCGAATCACGTAAAACCGGGGATTTAATGGTCCGCCTGACCAGTGACATCAACAATCTTCAAAGTTTGATTTCACCAAATATGCTGTCGATGATTGGCAACATGTTCACCTTTGTCGGCGTCCTCATCTTCATCATTTACGTGAACTGGCAAATGGCCTTAGCCGTCAGCCTTACATTTCCGTTGATGTTCGTCATTTATCGCGTTTTTCGAAATCGAATCCGAACCTCATTTATGAACGCCCGAGCCGCACAATCGAAAATGTCGAATCAGATGCAAAACACGCTGACTCGAATCGATTTGATTAAAGGGTACACCGCTGAAGAAACTGAGGAACAACGCTTTAGCGAGTATGCCAATGAGAATCGGGATTACACCATCAGTGCCACTTGGAACCAGGCCGTCTTTGGACCGCTGATTGATTTCGTCAATTACTTAGGAACCAGCATTATTCTCGCGTTAGGGGCCTACTTTGTGATTAAACATCAGTTGACGATTGGGCAACTCGTTGCCTACCTCAGCTACGTTGCACTGCTACAAAATCCAATCCAGTCCTTTACTCGACTTCTCAATCAACTGCAACAATCACTCGTTTCCTATGGGCGAATTACGGATATTTTGAAAGTTCAACCCGTGATTATCAATGCGCCAACTGCGGTGCCATTTCCAGAGTTCAAAGAACAATTGGCTTTTGACCACGTCAGTTTCACCTATCCCGTGAAATCGGAAGAGGAAAAGCATCTAGTCGCTATCAACGATGTCAGTTTCACGATTCCTCACAGTAATACGGTTGCACTGGTGGGCCATTCTGGTGCCGGTAAATCAACCATCGTGAAATTAATTGATCGGCTGTACGATATCGACTCCGGCAAAATTACTATTGACGGCATTAACCTGCGCGACATCGAGTTAAGCAGTTTACGGCAGCATATCGCCATTGTGTCGCAAGACGTAGATTTGGTGGATGGTACCATTAAGGAAAATATGATGTACGGCACGGCGAACGCAACCGATGCGGATATTGCCAGAGTTGCCGAACTCGCTGATATCGCCACATTCGTTTCCTCGCTGCCGGATGGCTACGACACTCAAGTAGGTGAACGGGGTATGCGCCTTTCCGGTGGACAAAAGCAGCGAATTGCTATCGCCCGGGCGTTACTAAAGGATGCACCCATCATCATTCTCGACGAGGCCACTTCCGCACTGGATAATGAATCTGAAAAAGCGATTCAACACGCAATGGACCATTTGATTGAGGATCGTACCTCACTCGTCATTGCCCATCGGCTTTCAACTGTTCATAATGCAGATACGATTTTGGCAATGGACCACGGTACCATCATTGAAAGTGGTACCCACGAAGAGCTGATGCAACGAAACGGTTATTACCGCCAGTTGTATGATGCGCAATTTGAATGATCTGTTAGCGCTCCCACAAATTTTTGTGGGAGCGTTATTTTTGCTGAACATCAATTTTCGTTATTGTATAATAATGATGAGTTACACACTTATCTTATTTGGGGGAGTCATCATGAAATTATTTCGAGGAATTACCACCGCATTAATTGCGCTTGTTTCATTGTCAGCAGTTTCAACATCTGCGCAAGCATCGACCTATACACAGAAGTCTCACGCTTTGTCACCATATACGGCCAGCAAGTGGAAGACCGTAGCAAACGCAAATAACTATGTTACCAAGCCTAGCTACGTTGCCAATCCATATAATTACTTTCAGACTAGCGCTACTCAGTTGACGTACGCTCGTGGAAATCAACGTGCCAGTTTCAAAACTAATATTTTCTTGCCAGCAGTCCTGCATAGCAATAGCCCTGCAGACTGGGGTAATCCACAAAGTATCGCGTTAACTTCTGGCGGTGGCACTGCCTATGTGATGTATGCAGCAGCTAGCAACGCAAAAACCGGCTGGGTTGCTAAATATAATCTTTCAAAATTACGCAACACTTATAAAGTGTCTTCATCCAGAATGGATCTATTGCGGCACGCTTTTTACGTCCTAATGCAAGGTGGCGACACTAGCGAATATAAAGCTGTCCGTAAGTGCGTTACTTACGGCTCACGATTCACTACGGGACACGGTCAGTCTCTTGCGATGAATCCTAAGAACGGCCAACTCTGGTTTGTCCAAAATCCTGGCACAAGTGGTGGCACCGCTACCGTTCAGCGCCTTTCAAAAACTACTTTACGACCATACCAAACTGTTAAATTCAAGCCCCGCAGTTCCGATGGTCACAAAGTTACGATGGGATCAAACCTAACCTTTGATAAGGCCGGGCATGCCTACTTTAGTAGCTTCGTCGCTGGTTCTAAAAAACTGAAAATTTACAAGGGAACTATTAGTTCTAAGCACGTCAAGTTTGCACTAGTGATGCAAGGATTGAAATACCGACCTGGTACAGTTAATCAATCGATTAGTTACAACAGCCACAGTAACCGTCTTTACTTCATTAGTGATGAATCAATTTCATCCGTACCAGTTAGCAAGTTGGGTAAATTAAAGCCAAGTGATGTGAAAGCCACAGCATTTAACGGTCACCGTGAGTTTGAAGGATTAGCCTTCACAAGCTCAGGCACACCATACCTGTTACTCAACCGGAGTGCCGAAATCATGAAGGGTTCCGGCATTCAATAAAATTTATCTAAAAAGCCAATCGCAACTGCGATTGGCTTGTTTTATGCTTCCCATTTTTCTTGATCTAACGCCATTTGCCAAAAATCCAGCTCATAAGCACTACTTCGTAAAAACGTTGCCGTCATCGCTTCTCGTTCTGAATCACTCACTCGTTCAGCCGTTTGGTTAGTTAGCTCAATCATTTGGTCCACACTATCCGTGTAATCATCACTGTCGTACGTTTCAATCCAGCGCTGATAAAGCGAATCCGGAGATCCCTGGCTAATAAGCTGTTTACCAATTTCGTTGTATAACCAGTAACACGGCAACAAACCAGCCACTGCCCGTTCAGGGGTTCCTCGGTAAAGCGCGGCATACATATGATTCACGTAGTTATACGCAGTTGGTGCAATTGGCGTAGTTTTGATTTCTTGCGCTGAAATGTTCAACGTCTTAAAGAATCCCTCACGTACTGCCATTTCGCCGTCCTTTAATCCTTGTGCGCCCGCCAAGAGAAATCTTTTTCCTTTTGCGTCCGCTAACTGATTGGCGATTTGCTCATGAAGTTCTCCAAATTCACTCAAATAGTACCGGTCTTGGAGCAAATAAAATCGGAAAACTGACTTAGGCAGCGTCCCGCCGCTAATTTGTTGAATAAAAGGGTGTTCAAAACTTTGTTGCCAAAGTGGCGTTGCTAACTCGTGAATCTGATCCGTAAATGCCATCATTTATTCCTCCATCAAGCGCAAAAAAGCCGACCATAAAAATCCCCACGGTCAGCCAGCTAATATCGGTTTCGTTAACTTTCCTACGCGAGGGTTAGCTCACAGGTTCAAAGGGTTCGGCGGTAGCCGTCTCAGCAAATTGCGCCCCTAGTTAATTAAATTTAATTAACTTAAGTATACCAGAAGTGTCCGGCAAAATAAAAAGCAATCCCAGAAGATAAATCTTCCAGAATTGCTTTAATGTCCTAATCTTACGCCATTTTAGTTTTACGTTTATGATTAATCATAATGCGAATGACCTTATCTAATTCCGTCACAAGTAACGTTACGAATCCGGCCGCTGCAGCAATTCCCCATTGCTCAAGGGTCATGTTGCCGGTCTTAAAGACGCCCTGCATAAATGGTAGGTACACAAGAAGCAATTGGAGCACAATCAGCAACCCGATTGTAGCGAACGCCATTGGGTTGGTGAAGAAGTGGCGACCAAAAGCCAAGTGCGGTGTCCGAATATTGAAGAGGTAGAAAATCTTCCCCATAATGATTACGTTCACCGTAATCGTACTTGCCACGATGTGTGAGACACCACTAGAAGTCAACCAGTCGAACGCCCAGAGTCCCATTGCGGCAATTAAAATGGATACATACGTTAACTGGAAAACGTCCCGCTTATTAAGCAATGACGTCCCAGTCTTTCGAGGTGGCCGTTGCATAATCCCCTCTTCTTCTGGTTCGAAGATAAAGGCAAACTGGATGGTGATGGCCGAAACCATGTTAATCCAGAGCAACTGAGTTGGAACCAATGGTAGGGCCTGTTGCATCAAAATACTAAACGCCACGATTAATCCTTCGGCGAAACTGGTTGGTAACAGGAAGACAATCGTCTTCTTGATGTTAGCGTACAGACGACGACCCTCACGAATCGCCTTTGTCATTGTCGTGAAGTTATCGTCAACCAAAATCATATCGGCGGCATCCTTCGCAACGTCGGTTCCCTTGATACCCATGGAAACCCCAATGTCAGCCTTCTTCAAAGCGGGCGCATCGTTGACACCATCCCCGGTCATCGCCGTAATCTTACCATTCTTTTGATAAGCATCAATGATGGCGAGCTTGTTCCGTGGCGTGGTTCTCGCAAACACATTATAGTGACCGATGTTTGCCTTCAATTCCTCTGGTGACATCTTGTCCAATTCAGCACCGGTAATTGTGTTAATCCGGTCGGCCAAACCAAGTTGGCGACCAATCGCCGCAGCGGTATCTGGGTGATCACCCGTAATCATTTTAACTTCGACACCAGCCGTGTGCATTTCCTTCAAGGCTGAGATGACTTCCTCACGAGGTGGGTCGATAATCCCAACAATTCCGAGGAAATCAACCCCTTGACGAAGGGTCTCATGGGTCACTTCATCGACATCAGAGTCAACGAGTTTGTGACCAACCGCCACCACACGTTTACCTTGGTGAGTCAACTCAGCAATAATGTCATCCCACTCTTTGAGGTCAAAAGTAGGGTCGGCGGCCAACGCCATTTGATAAAGCTTATCGGGTGCACCCTTGATGAAGACCTCGTGTTGTCCATCAGCATCTTCGTCCAAACGGGCAATATAACGATAATCCGAGTCAAACGGAATTCGGTCTAACTCAGTCAATTCGGGTTGATCAGGACCAAATCCTTTATGATACAACGTTAAGAAGGCCCCATCGGTTGGCTCACCGTTAATAATCCATTGGCCATCTTCTTGTTGGAGCATCGTATCATTGGCTTCAAATCCAGCAACTAAAAGCTTTTGCAACGTTGAATCTTCAGCAATCTTAACGGCTTCCTGGTTCAATAAAATCTGACCTTCAGGTGCATACCCAGTTCCAGTAACCTGGTAACGATGATCGACCGTGATAATATCTTGGGCCGTCATTTCGTTTTTCGTTAGTGTCCCGGTCTTATCGGTTGCAATAACGTCCACTGTTCCCAGTGTTTCTACGGCTGGCAAGGTCTTCACGATAGCATTGTGCTTCGCCATCTTGTTAACACCCATCGCCAAAATAACCGAAGTAGAAGCTGGCAACCCCTCAGGAAGTGAACCGACAACCATAGTCACAACGGCTAAGGCTAAGATTGGCAATGAATAGATGTGGGTCCACCAACCAATTCCAAACAGGATAATCGCGATTGCAATAATAAAGTACGAAATCCACTTACCTAATCCATCTAATTCTTGCATTAATGGTGTTTTAGCTGCCTTAACATCGCTCACGTCAGAAGCGATTTGGCCTAACTCTGTGTCATGTCCGGTTTGGACGACGATTCCTGTGGCACTACCGTTCGTTACGGCTGTACTGGCGTAGGCCATGTTTGTTCGTTCGGCCAACGGTGTTTTATTGTCCGTCAATGGTTCGAACGTTTTCAAAACCGAATCAGCTTCCCCGGTAAGGGCTGATTCTTGAATTCTTAAGTTGTCACCGTCCAGCAATCGTAAATCTGCTGGCACGTTATCGCCGGCTTCGAGGTACACGATATCACCGACCACTAATTGCGAGGCTGGGATATCGGTTCGATTGCCGTCACGAATAACAGTTGCCTCAGTTGACAACAGTGACTTAATTTTTTCCAGCGCATTGCTGGCGTTTACTTCTTGAAAATAACCAATAAAGGCGTTAATGATAACAACCAGGCCAATAACAATGGCATCTGAGTAATGCTGCAATAGCAACGTCATCGCTGCCGCAAAGAGCAAGATGTAAATGATGACATTATTAAATTGGCGCAAAAACATTACCCATTTTGGCGTCACATTTGCCGTTAATTCATTTGGGCCATTCTTCGCTAAGAGTTGCTTGGCAGTTTCCGAGCTTAATCCATTTTCCATATCCGAATTGAAATTCGAAAGTACCTCAGCTTCCTGTTGAACAAAGTAGGTCGCCGGTCCAGGTTTAGAATCGGGTGAATCAATTGATCGTTTATCCATGAAGTAAATCATCCTCCGTATATTATTAGTAGCTTAAGTATATCATAGGGTTTCTTTGCCGAAAAATTATTACGCTTCATTGCAACGTAAAAATAATCTTCATTGCTCATTTTCCACAAAAAAACCGACACTCTGATGGAATGTCGGCTTCTAATGTAGGTAACTTAGTGTTGGCTCGTTGGTCGAATCACAATTTCATTAATTGCGGTATCTGCTGGCGCGTCAACTGCGTACTGCACAGCGGCAGCCACCCGTTCGGCATCAATGGCAAAATCTTCGTATAATTTGTCGACCCGTTTCTTGGTATCAGGATCCGTAATCGTGTCTGGTAACTCGGTTGCCACGGCACCTGGTGAAATAACACTGATTCGAATGTTGCTTTCAGCAAGGGCCTCTTCTTGGCGGAGCCCTTCACTGATAACTCGAACTGCAAACTTAGTCGCACTGTAAACACTCCCACCGGGGTGCACGGCATGACCCGCAACGGATGACGTGTTGATAATGTGACCAGATTTTTGTTCGCGCATGTATGGCAGGGCTGCTGCAATCCCGTACAAGACACCCTTGATATTAACGTCAATCATACGATCCCACTCATCAATTTTATAACGATCCAATGTTGATTGTGGCATCAAACCGGCGTTGTTCATCCAAACATCGATTTTGCCGTAAGTATCCACCGCAAACTTGGCCAAATCAGCAACTTCTTCTCGTTTGGTAACATCGGTAACGTGGTAAACAGCTTGACCACCCGCTGCTTCAATTTTAGCAACCAATTGCTTCAAACGATCTTCCCGACGTGCACTAACAACGACTTGGTTACCGTTATCCGCTAACTTTTTGGCGGTCGCTTCACCAATTCCGCTGGATGCACCTGTAATGACAATGACCTTACTCATAACCAACATCTCCTCAAACTATTTGCCTTTTATTATACCGATTTCATCGATCTAGAGAGACTTGAACGCACAAAAATAGGATTCAAGTCTTCTCTTACTTGAATCCCGTTATGAGGAAATACCCTCGCTGGTCGAAGTGTTACTACTAGAATCTTTAATCACTTAACACCTTCATATTCAATTACACGATGTTCCTATCCTGACCTACCTGCCTTCAATCATCTATGAAGTTAGTTGGTGTGGACTTACCATGCACCCGTTCATGCAGGACTAGCGGTGGTATGAAACATTGTGGAGAAACCTTTAACATAAATCTTAATGGTTACTACCTCCACTGATCGTATCTTTTCATTTTAACTTACAGGTGAATCTATTTGTCGCCTTGATTCTCGTGATGCATTTCGAACTGCTCGCATCTACGCAATCCCAAACTTCTGGACCCTGATTCATGCTTCCTGTTGCCCAGGTCCTTTTCAGCTTTCACTGAAAATCACTCTGACGGATTAGCGTTCAACCAGTGGTTAATCTTTCTGAATCGGTAAAACCTGAAACGTTAAACTTGATTCTGAACCTCAATTTGAGAAGTCGACCATGAGGATTACTACCTTTCCTCAGTTATTAATATAACACCTTATGTAACCGTTTACAACAAAAAGGTTCGATTTTAAATATTACATTTTTGAGGGTCCGAAAACCCTTTCATATCAATACTTTTCCACATCGCCAATTTTATGTGTTATACTGCTCATCAAGGTGCCAAACCTTGCAGATTGAGAAATCTGCGCGCGATTCGTTCGCGCCGCATTTCTATTGAAGTGCTCAGCAACCACACCGACTACAATGTGGTTGCTTTTTTTGTGTCTTTTACGCAAACATACTTTTTATTCATACCTATCCATAGACCTGAAAAACCCCTCAATGTAAGTGATTGAGGGGTTTTTTAATCTTTAAAATCTCTATTCAGTTCATCCATATAAACACCTTCATCAGGATAGATATCTCTATAAGGTTCATTACCCGCACTTCCGGAACTTCCCAAACCGCCGAGTCCCACCATTAACAAGTAAAATAGCCCCGAAACAATGATAATAATACCTGAAAGAATTGCTGACCAGTTAGCGACAATTAAAGCCACTAATTTCAAAAAAAGAAAACCATATCCAATGATCTTAAACCATTTCCAGAAAGTATCACTCATCACTTTCTGCCTCTTTTCGTTTTTTTACTCGCTCAACGACTAGTACTGAGAATTCCTGCTTCAAACTCTTAAATTCTAACGACCAAAAATCTTTCTATTGCTCGTACGTTACCGTCATATTCTTATCCGCTTTACTTCGACCAGTAGCATAATCGAAGGTCACACCCGGCTGAACATTCCAAATATAGGCGTTAAAGTTCACTTTTTTGTCAGTAGATAGGGCTTGAACCCAGTAACCACGCGGCATTAATTCATTACCAGAGTATACCGGTTGAACCCGGTAAATCACCTTTTCATGGCGTTCCAATGCATTACGAACTTGTTCTTCGTAGACTTGCATCGGTTCCTGATTACTAAATGCCGTTTGCGTGGCAAGGTTCTTGGGATTATCACTGCTTCCCTCGGCGCCAGATTCTTGTTTGCCGTCCTCATTCAAATTGAACGTCAGTGTGTAGGCAATCAAGTGACCACGATTTTGTGGGTAAACGCGTTTGCCAGAAACCGTCACCGGTTGGTTGTGCCAGCCTGCCGGCGACCAATTCTGAGCCGGCCGACCTGCCGAACGTCCCAGGTTAGAATGATCAAGGTAGGCGGTCGCCAACCGCGCCCGGTTCAAATGATCCAATTTAGCGTAGTCAATATGATCGTACTTCCAATCCGTCGTCTTCAACTGACTTTGATTGTGGTTCACAATCTTAATTGCCTGCATTCCCGACGCAAACTGCCAATTCGCAATCGTGTCGTAAGATTCCTTAAATGTCGGGCTTTCCTTATAAGTCGATTGCTGCTGACTGGACTCATTTGGATTGATAAGGTCCTTGACTGACTCAGGTGCTACCTTACTGGCGGTTGGCGTTAATACCGCAATTGCCACCAAAATTCCCCACCAAATTAAACTACCCTTTTTCTGTTTCCGTCTTCGTGCCATGGCTCTCTTACCCCTCAATAGTTATAATACATAATTATATCTCAAACAAATGTTCGGGGATAGTCCTCATGATACGAAAAAATCCCGGTGCTCATCGAGTCTACCAGGATTTCATCATCTTATTCTGGGTCGGCCAATGACTTGCCACTGGTCTTATGTTGGAACTTCACAAATGCTTGATCAATTGTTTGGTATTCAGCATCACTCAGGGTAACGTCCATGGCCTTCGCATTAGCTGCAACTTGAGCAGCCTTTTTTGCTCCAGGAATCACGATGCTAATTAGCGGATTCTTGATGTACCAAGCCAAAACCGTTTGAGCGACTGTTGCATCGTGGGCCGCCGCAATTGGCCGAATCTGATTAATAGCCGCTAGTGCATCACTGTAGCGCGGTTCTTGAAAATCAGCAATTTGGCTCCGAATGTCTTCACTTGGGAAATTAACATCGTGGTCATACTTACCCGTTAATAATCCGGAAGCTAGTGGGAAGTATGGCACGAAACTGATGTTGTGGTCCTTTAAGTAAGGCAACATGTCTGCCCCATGGTCTTGATGAAGTAAACTGAATTCATCCTCCACAACGTCAAGGTATCCATCAGCGTTGGCTTCCTTGATTTGAGCCAAGCTAAAGTTGGAAACACCGATTGCGCGAATTTTTCCTTGCTCTCTCAAACGTTGTAAGGCCCCCACTGCTTCGGCCTTTGGTGTGTCGTGATCTGGAAAATGAATGTAGTAAATATCAATGTAGTCAGTGTTGAGCCGCTTCAAGCTGGCTTCGACCTGGGCCGTCAAGAATTCTGGACGGTTATCGATAACCTGTTCCCCCGTCGTAAAATCGTGGGCGCCCTTAGTTGCCAAAGTGATGTCATGACGATCAAAGTCTTTCATCGCTTGACCAACGAGCTCCTCAGAATGGCCGAGACCGTAAACGTATGCGGTATCTAATAATTGGATGCCGCTTTGAAGGCCGGTTTTAACTAGCTCTAGGCCGTCTTCATCCTTTAAATTCGGGAATAAATTATAGCCACCCACCGCATTAGTACCCAAACCAAGTGCAGTTGATGTCACGTCTGTTTTACCAATTTTTACTTCTGTATGTGCCATAAATTCATCACTCCTTAATTTGTGAAAACGGATACAATTCTTAATAATTATAGCATATTTTAAAGTGCACAAAAAAATCAGTCCGGTTTAAATTCGGACTGATTTTTTGAGTTATGCCACCTTGGAATCCTTTAATAGTGGCCATTTTTGCAAGATTGGTATTAATCCAATAGCCAGCCATTCTGCGACTTGAAGCCACGTATAAGCCAGTAACATCGCACCAAATGTGTCGGTAGGAAAATGCGCACTAAGATAAATTCGAGCAATCACAACCAGTAATAACAGCACAATCGTGACAATTCGAATGATAGCACCGATGAGTTGATTTTGAATCAACGGCATCACCAAAATCCAAATCAAGGCAACCACGATAAAGAAACCAAATACGTGACCACTAGGAAAGCTAAAACCATCATCAACTGCCAAATGGTCTACTGGCCGCGCTCGATGGACAAAATCCTTCATTAGCTTAGCAATCACATCACCACCGATTAGAGTACACAGTGCCCAAATGGCAGCAATTCGATAGCGAATCACCCATAAAATCAAAGCTAAGATTAAGGTATAAACAATCGACATGGTCGGGCTTGAAACCGCTGAGATAATCGTCATCAGTTGCGTTTCAACCGTCGTCACGGTTCCTTGAATCATTTGCTGAAAACCACTATCCATTAGGGTTACGATCCCAGAACCGCGAAAGACAGTGATGGTCAGGCCAATCAAGAAAATCAGGCTAATCAAAAAGCGTGGTAGCCTCTGCAAATCCTTAACAATCATATCTAGTAAGTGACCTCCACATCCCCGTTATTCGCCGTCAATCGGTATAGTACCGCATTCTTCTGGTTGCGATTACCGTACGTCTCCCGATCAACGCCATAAATCGTATGGTCACCGGAGTCCACCGTGGCGATAATCGCATTTTTGGACTTTTGATCGATTTGGGCTTCAATATCACCGTTTGCCACCTTGGCAATAAACTCGCCCTTAATGGCTTGGTCACGAAAATTGAGATCGCCGTTATCAACAGTGGCGTTCAATGATTTCCATTTGTTAAATGATAAATCGACATCATTATCGCGATTCAAAATCGTGCTATCCTGATCCTCAAAACGGCTATGACTAATCGTCAAATCGCCAGAAGTTTCGACGGCTAAACCAGGTGCTCGCACATCACTTAATGTGATATCTGAGTAAGTCTTTCGGCTCAAGTTTAGGGCGTTTTTTAGATTAACATGACTTAGCGTAAGGTCACCTGACTGGTAATTATTTTCTGCATCTAACGTCTCAACATCGACATCTTCTAGCGTCAAATCAGCATCGCCATCCGTCGTCACCGTTTTTAGATGCACGTTTTCCGGAATCGTGATTTCGACCTGTGGCTGGCTAAAATCATCGTCAAACATTATGAAACTTGGATAATAGCTGCTATCAATAGTCAATTTGTGGTCCTCAAAATTTACATTGACCTTGGAGCTTTTAGTAGATGAAACAGAAACCTTAGCATCCGTTCCGCGACGAATAAGGACTTCTCGTGACGTTTTCAGTTCAATTTCCTGAACACCTTTGATTTGCTTACTTTGATGAATGTTGGCGTCCACTTTGAGTCCATTTTGCCAGTAAACGGCTTTGAATCCGTTATTGCCGACACCAAATGCGACTAAGAGTAGGCCAATAATAAAGGCACTAACACCCCAGATAAATGTCTTTTTCATTATCTAGCCCCCCTTTCCTCAGCTTTATTTTTGTGCGTAATTTTGCCATAGAGCCAAGTGCTGACGTTTAACGTCCCGCGAATTAGACCCTTAATAATCCAGATTAAAATTGGTAACCCGATGAGGAATAAGCCAATTGTGGCAATTCCCACCCCAAGATAGAAAATCGCCGTCCAAAAGCTTGAGGTTAACAACGTTACTCCGACAAATACTGCCACCACGGTGACAACAACGGCAGCGATAAAGACTACCACGATGGCAAATAAAATTGCCAAAACGGTCACGATGACCCCAAACAGAATCCCGATGACTCCCATTGCTAGTGGAATCGTAATAGGTGTTGAAAGAAGCGCCAAAATAATGAGCCAGATGGTTCTAACTTGGGCTTGCGGCATTTTGCTCGCGCTCCGGGAACTCGTTTTTGATTCTGGTTCCGATAAATTTTTAATTGAGTAGTCCGCTAAAATCTTGCGGGCAAGTTGCTTGCTAGTCCCCAACTCAGTCACACAAGCGTCATAAGAGGTAAATCCCCCATCTTCCAAATACTCCTGATAGAAGTTAATCACCTCATCGCGCTCTACCGCCTCCAACGGTTTCAGATGACTAACTAGTTCTTCAATATATTGATCCATTTGCTTTTTCATCTCCTAACATACTTTCTATTCCGTCCCGAAATTCCTGCCAGTCCCCTTTTATGGTTTGCAGTTGGGCGCGTCCATCCGCCGTAATTTGATAATACCGGCGATTTCGCCCCTGGAAAGGTTCGTCATACGTGGTCAACCAACCATTTTTCTTCAATCGTCTTAATACCGGATATATCGTTGACTCGGAAACGGTGATTGCTGATTGCACCTTCTGAGTGAGCGTGTAGCCGTAATAGTCCTCATGTTCTAGAATGGCTAACACACAACCATCTAGTAACTCGGAGCTAATTTGAATCGCCATTTTATCACCTCTACAATACTATACTACGTATAATATGATTTATCACACATAATAACCTGTCCATTTCTGTCTGTCAATACTTAACGCAAAAAAATAACGTCCTCCATCAAATGGAGAACGCTATGAACATCCTATTTAAGCTCTTACGCCACCGTCGACCGTGAATTCGGCACCGTTTGCGTACTTCGATTCTTCACTACCCAAGTAAACACAAATCTCACCGATGTCCTTTGGTTCGCCAAAGCGACCGACGGGAATGGTTTGGAGAATGGCATCTCGATAGGCTTCCGGAATGATATTGGTGTCGATCCAGCCTGGGTGCACGGAGTTGACTCGGATATCAATCTTGCGTTGAGCTAATGAAAGCGCCACTGCATGAGTCAAAAGACGAGTCCCACCCTTAGTCGCAGAGTAATCGGGGGCCATTGGTAAACCGACGAGACCGGCAACCGAGGAAACGTTGATGATGGAACCATGACCATTGTTCGTTTGCTTCATCGCGTTAATTCCGGCTTTAACACCTAAGAAATTACCCGTTAAATTAACACTCATTGTCTTGTTCCAAGCGTCTAACGGCATTTCTTCAATTGGTTGACCGCCACCACCAATTCCCGCGTTGTTGACTAAAACATCCAATTTACCAAATTTTTCGATGGTTGCATCAACCACTTTTTTCCAGTCAGCTTCAACGGCCACGTCTTGTTGAACAAACAAAGCATTTTCAGCGCCAAAACGTTCAACTGCTTGCTTACCACCCTCAACGTTGTGGTTCGCGGTGATTACAACTTTAGCCCCTTCGCGGACATAGCATTCAGCGATACCAAGACCGATTCCGGCCACGCCACCCGTAATAATTGCCACTTTACCCTTCAAACGATCAGTCATATTGAAAATCTCCCATCAGTTTTGAATTGTGATACATTACACTTCATTCTAACAGGTTTGATAAAAAATAGCCGAAAAAAGACCCTTATCTATCCAGATAAAGATCTTCTTATTACTTATGCAAAAACTTCATTTAGCGCTTCCGTCATCGTTGGGTGACTATAAATTTGATTTCGTAACTCATCAGCAGAAATTTGATGTAGCATTACCGTCGTGATGAGGTTAATGGTTTCGTAGGATTCTTCAGCGTAGATGGTCATCCCAATAATGGTATGATCCTTCGCATCCAAAATCGCCTTGTACATTCCACGAGGATCACCGATAACCTGTGACTTAGGAATACCAGCCACCGGTAACTTCTTCACGATGTAGTCCAACCCTTTTGCCTTAGCTTGAGCTTCGGTTAATCCAACTGAAGCAATGGCTGGTTTGAGAAATATCGTGACTGGAAAAACAGGCCGGTTATCCAATGTCCGCGTTTGGTCACCATAGAATTGGTTCTCCAAAATACGCCAGTCATCTAATGAAATATAGGTGAACTGTGGCCCGCCATTAACGTCACCTAGCGCCCAAATATTGGGGACAGACGTTTCAAGCTTATTGTTAACCACAATGTTGCCACGTTCACCAATCTTGATGTCGGTGCGTTCCAAGTGGAGGTCATCCGTATTCGCACGGCGGCCAGTAGCGACTAGTAAAGCATCAACCTCAAGCACATGGTTGGCGCCATCTTGAGTATAGGTCAGTTTGACACCGTCAGCCGTATCTTCAATCTGATTTAGATTAGCATTTAATTCAAACTGAATGCCATCGGCTTTAAGATCTGCAGTCGCCATTTCGGCAACTTCTGGTTCATTATGAGTCAAAAGAGCCGAATTAGGTGAAATGACGGTTACTTCACTGCCAAATTGTGCGTACATTGAAGCAAATTCCAACCCAATTGGCCCACTACCGAGGACAGCTAGTCGCTTGGTCTTATCGCTTTTATCCAGCAATTCACGAGAAGCGTAAACGTGCTTGCTTTCCTTTAAGCCCTTGATATCTGGCATGATTGGCGTTAATCCCGTATTAATGAAAATTCGGTCGGCTGTTAACTGTTCGACACCTGAATCATCTGTGACTTCAATGGTCTGATTATCGATAAAAGTGGCATCCGCATCAAGAACCGTTGCCGTTGGCTAATCTGCCACCTTGTGATAGTTCTTATTGCGCAACATGCTCGTCATCTTATTTTTAATATCGAACGCTTCCTCATACGAAACGCCCTTTTGCGAATTAATAATCATGTTTTTAGTAGGTAAACAAGCGACGTTGATGCAGGTACCCCCGTACATCATCGCATACTTTTCAATCACCAGAACTTCTTCGTTATGTGCTGCCATTGTTGCTGCTAGCGTCTTACCTGCCTTACCGAAGCCAATGATAATATTATCGTAGTGCTTCATTTGTGGTCACTCCTTCACTCAATCTAAACTTCCTAAAATAGTGTACACCCGGCCTAAACTTTCTTTTAACAAAACGACTCACGGAGACTTGCCACCACTCGACTCTCACCCTATAATAAACAAATACGTGAAAATAGGAGAAACCCATGATTAAACAAATTAACGAAAACATCGCAACGCTATCCAAAAAAGCCGAACCCGCAACTGCTGCTGACGATCAAGTCGTGACTGATTTGCAAGATACGCTCCGGGAAAACTCGTACCGAGGCGTCGGTCTGGCTGCTAATATGATTAACGTCAATAAGGCTATCATTGTCGTCCAAATGGGCCCAATGGAGTTTCCAATGCTAAATCCAATCATTACTAAAAAATCTGGTCCTTACGAAGCTGAAGAAGGTTGCTTGTCACTAAGAGGCAAACGATCAACCACTCGCTACCAAAGCATCACCGTTCAATACGATGATCGCAACTTTAAAAAACACACGGATACTTTTACCGGTTACGTTGCACAAATTATTCAACACGAAGTCGATCACACGAATGGCATTCTCATTTAGCGCCAAATAAAGACACCAGCGATTAAAAACGCTGGTGTCTTTTTTTGTCTATGTTTTCTTATACTTTCTCATCGCTTCTGCCAAATGGACTTCATGTGTCACAAACTCATGCGTCCGACACGTGTAATCATGCTCGCGTCCTAATTTGGCAATGTAGCCGTTGATGTAGTCAACCTCGGTTGGGCGACCATTCGAAAAGTCTTGGTACATTGATGGGTAGTGGAATGGATTGGCCACACGACTCACGTAATCCACAGATTCTACCTCTTCCGCCCGAGTTTCAACCAACTGGATGCCAGCCCGTTCGCAAGCATCAAAGGATTCGTTCATCAACTGCCAAGTCATTTCCTTAGCTCCTGGATATTCGATAAACTGGCCCATTTGAATTTCAAACATGGTACAAAGCGTATTCACCACCGCGTTGAAAACTACCTTACTCATGAGCGTACCCATAAATTTTTCGGTTACAACCGGACCCGTACCAGCCTCTTCAAAATCTTTGACGATCGCCAATGTGCGTTCATCATTCTTTTCGGTTTTGTTAACCATATGGGTGACACCAGTGCGAGGTTTGCCCATAAAATCGACATCGCCAGGGCCGTTTAGCACCGTCGCCACCATGGCTGTCCCACCGATAATGCGCTCATCCGAAAAGTATTTACTAATTTTTTCAATATGCCCCATACCGTTCATCGCGGTGAACACCACTTGATGGTCTTTAAACAAGTGGGCGCACCGCTTCAGCATATCTGCCAGCTGCATTTGTTTCACGAAGATAATCCACACATCTGGATCACCTTGATAGTCTTCTGGGTAGTCAATGTTGATTGGGACGAGATGCTTATCCTCGTGATCACGGGAAACGAATACGCCACCCTGTTCCTTAATTTTTTCGACATTTGGTTCCCAGGTGTCAACGAAATCAACCTCGTTATCTGTTCGCTCCTGCATCAAAACGCCATATCGCAAGCCCATTGCGCCTGCCCCAATTACTGTGTATTTCGTCATATTAACCACGATCCTTTATCTATGTATTATTAAAATTAAATTTTGTCTCATATGTTTATAATTATATTTTAATGTTTATATTCTAAAGGTGTTTCACTAGCCTGTCAACGCGAATTCAATTTCAATTTTTGTTGCAAATACAACATTAATGTTTTAAACTAGATTTTATTCAAAGAGGAGGCAACGTTATGGCTAATATTCTTCGCTCCATCGGCGTCATTGCGCGAGCGCTGGATTCCATCGCCAACATCGAATTCAAGCAATACGACCTCACCCGCGGCCAGTACCTGTATCTGGTCCGAATTTGCGAGAATCCGGGCATCATTCAGGAACGACTAGCAGAAATGATCCGAGTAGATCGCACCACGGCCGCTCGTGCTATTCAGCGCCTCGCTGAAAATGACTTTATTGAGCGTCGGTTTGATGAACAAAATCATAAAACCAAGCATCTCTACCCAACCGTTAAAGGGACTGAGACCAACGAGATTATCAAACGGGAAAACGTCTACTCCACCGAAGTTGCGCTAAAGGGCTTCGATGCGGATGAGCGCCAAACCGCTGAAGCTTTACTCGATCGGATTGCCACCAACATTGACGCCGATTGGAATGCCGTCAAAAAAGGCCAAAAAAGAAATTACTAAAGGAGATTTTCATCATGGCAAAAAAAGTTATCATTGATCCAGAATTTTGGGACTTATTTCCAGAAGCTAACATCGATATTGTTTTCGCAAAGGGAATCGACAACCATGTCGACGAAAGTAAGGACCCCCACTTCCAACAAATCCTTTCCGCTGCGGAAGCCGAAACGGAACCCTATATCGAAGTTGAACCGTTCAGAAATAACCCCGTGATTGCTGAATGGCGGGACGCATTTACTAAGTTTAAGACGAAAAAAGGCGCCCGTTCTTCTATTGAAGCATTGCTCAAACGGGTGAGCCAAGGCCACCAATTTACGCCAATCAACCCACTCGTGGATATCTATAACAGTATTTCTTTGAAGTTCGCAGTTCCCGCCGGTGGTGAGACGATTGCCAAGATCGACGGTGACCTACACCTCGGTGTGGCCAAGGGCGGCGAGGGCTTCCGACCATTGGGTGCCGAAGAAGATGCGCCTGCCCTGGAAGGCGAAGTCATCTACTACGACAACACCGGTGCCGTTTGCCGTTGTTTTAACTGGCGTGAAGCCCAACGCACGATGCTGACAGAAGAGACGACTGAAGCCGTCTTAGTGGTTGAATCTATCAACGAAAATCAAGCCGCTCGTGCCAAAGAAGGTATCGCAGAATTGAAGCAATTAATCGATTCAGAGTTCGGTGCTACAACCGAAATTGTTCACCTATCGAAAGACAATCAACAGGCAGAATGGCCTTACTAAATTTTAAAATTCCAAAGAAGAAGCTGAGCCCAAAAAATAATTTTGGGCTCAGCTTCTTTTAACCGAACTATTTTCCTAATTGTGCTCCAGAAGTCAGTTCCCTCCGCCTAACTACGATTAACGAACAATTCCAAAAACGAATTATTCGCCAATCTAGGTTAGTGCTCAGAAACTGCCCGACTTCTGTCACAACTTTTTCGTTACCACTATTTTTTTCGTAATTTACCATCTTCAATGACGTAAATCGCATCACTCCACTGCGTCATCCGCTCATCATGTGTCACCATCACAATGGCTTTTTTCGCCTCATGAGCTTCGTGTGCCAGAATCTGCACCACTTCAAACGCATGACTAGAATCTAAACTAGCAGTAGGTTCATCTGCCAAAATTAAACTTGGATCATGAGTTAACGCCCGAGCGATGGAAACCCGTTGCCGCTCCCCACCGGATAGTTCTTTCGGAAACTTGTCGCGTAACTCCCAGATATCAAGTGATTTTAATAACTCAGTTGACCGTTCCTGCAGTGACTGATGAGATAGTTTTTCGACCAGGGTAAACTGCTCCTTAACCTTCAAAAACGGAATTAAGTTTGAGGTTTGTAAAATGAACCCTACCATCTCAAATCGTAACTGCGTGAGCTGTCCAGCACTGAGTTGGTTCAAATTATTTCCATCAATTTGAATCTCACCCGTTGTAGGACTTTGGAGTCCCCCGGCAATCGTCAGAAATGTGCTTTTCCCGGAACCTGAGGGCCCAATTACACTCACAAATTCGCCCTCATTCACGCTAAAGTTGATGTCCGTCAGTGCATCTACTTCCGTGTGTCCAGAACCGAACTTCTTATTGATGTGTTTCATATCCAATGTCGCCATGCTATTCACCTCCAATGGCCTTAACGGGATCAACCTTGGTTACCGTTCTGATTGAGAATAGGCCACCAATAATTGAGACCGCAACCAATACGACACCGTCCAACAACCATTTGACCGGCTTAATCGCGTACGGCATCGCTGCTGGTAGGACCAAACTAGTCAGATACCCTAAGATGAAGGCCAGTCCAACCCCGATCACACCAACAATTAGGGATTGACCAATAATCGACAATGCTAAATAGCGGGTCCGAACGCCTTGCGCCTTCAAGACACCAAATAGAACCGTTTTTTGGAGCGTCATGACGTATAGGAAAATGCCGACAATCGCTGTGACGACGACAAACAGAAAACCAATCATCGTATCCAGTGTAATATTTTGAGCCGAATAACCCGGGATATTTTGGATAAACGTATTCACGCTCATTTTATCTAATTTGGTCCCGTCTCCGTTATTCTTGACGGTTACTTTATCGGCCGCTCGATTTTTAACGACGACCATGCTAATCGGCTTATCGGCAGCTTTAGTAAAACGTTGAGCACCGTACTTTAATTGAGTAAAAGCATTCAAATTCAGGTAGATGACTGGCACCTCGCTGAATTTGGTTGCCCTTGTGATGCCCACAATTTTGTAGGCTTTGGTTTGACTGCCCAATTTCACTTTTTGATTAAGGTGATAACCTAAATCAATCAGGTTTTGAGAAACAATAATTTCGTGTGAATTGCGATAGAGCCGCCCCTTTACCACATCAGGCACCACAAAACTCTTTTGGTGCGCCCCAAAAATTGAGACGTTTTGCTTCTCGCTTTTTCCTTCGTGGCGAACCGCCGTTGCGTACGCGCCAACGCCCGTTTTTTCGCCTTCGCCCACACTTACTCGGTCTAAGTCCGACCGTTTTAGAACAGAGGCGCTGGAAATTTTATTACTATCATCAGATAAGACAATAGCGCTAGACTTCCAATCCAGAATGGCTTGCTTGTTGCCATCCGCTAACCCATCGGCTAGTCCCGTCAGCATAAATACCACGTATGCCACCAGCACCATAACGCCAACAATCAAGGCGTAGCGTAGCTTTGCATATTTAATTTCTTTCCAAGCCAGATACATTCAATCTTCCTCCTATTCATTTTTCGCTAAATTTAGCATACCGCTTCGAGGAGAAAGTGTCAGCCTAGATGCTGGTTTGGGGGTAGAAAAAAGCCACCATTCACTTGGTGGCCTTCATTTTATCGATTTTAGCAATGATCTTCTCTAGCGTATTACCGTTTCTGATGGTCATTTGTTTATAGTAGGGATTCTTCATTAACTTAGAGTACTCACTCTTGAAGTAGCCCTTGCGATCGGCAAATGAGGATGACCAAAAGATGATATTTTGAGTCAAAAACACAGCTTCATACTCATCATTTAAATCACCAACGTGTGACATGACTGCCTCGGCTTTCACATCATTTAATAGAAAAATGGCGTTATGCCGCCAGCCATCATCCTGACGCCACCATTCAGGTAGTGCCTGAAGTGCTTGACGAATGACTTGTTCATCAACGACTAACGTTTCGATATCTTCCGGTAACGTCATCTCAATTTTTTCTTGGGGGTCGTCATATATAATAACGCCTGTAGCGCCAATCGTTTCTGCTTCCGGATGACCGCTTTCGGTAAAAAGTTGGCGGACATCCGCCATTTTAAGTCGGCGTTTACCCCCGACATTCACCCCACGTAATAACATTATTTTCATGGCTGTTTAATCTCACTATCATCATTTAATTTTTGATAAATGGTCTGCATCTTCGCTTCAATCTCGGCTAGCTCATCGGAGTAGCAGTGGAGGTCGGCGCCATACTGATCGACCAACTTTTCATCGATATCAGTTTTGTAGCGCAACTTGTGTTCCAAACTGGCCCACATATCCATGCCGATCGTGCGGATTTGGATCTCAACCTTCACATCTTGCACCCCACTCGCTTGGAAAACGGGTACGGAAGCGACCAGGTGCACGCTCCGATACCCACTGGGTTTGGGGTCCTTAACGTAATCCTTGCGTTTCAACAGCGTGACATCGGACTGGTTCACTAACAATTTTTCAATCAAATAAATATCATCAATATAATTGGTAATTACCCGGATGCCCGCAACGTCAGAAATCTGCGTTTTCATGTTGGCAACTCTAGGTTCAAAGCCCTTTTTCTGGAGCTTTTTCATAATGCTCTGAACGCTCTTAATCCGCTCTTCCATATGATGGATGGGATTATGGTCATGCTTCACTTAAAATTCTGAATCCAGATTTTCTAGTTTGGTTCCAATTTCATTCGCACCGGATTGAGCTAGAACAAAAAGCTCGTTTAAAGCTTCCATTTCCGAAATCGCAGGCTCAACCGGGCGGCCAATTTCATCCTTGAAATCCTTAGCAATCTTTTTAAAATCAATATAATTTTGACGTTCTAGTATCATTTAAAACCCTCCTGCATCTAACTGCCCACATTATACTATTGTTTCACATGGAACAATCAATATTTGTCCACATGGCGCTTATCTGATAGTATTAGGAAGCAAATATCGCGATTAAAATTAAAGTGAGGTATGAGATTGTTAACTGTAAATAATGTATCCATGTCGTTTTCCGATCGGAAACTCTACGACGATGTCAATTTAAAATTCACGCCGGGCAACTGTTACGGCATCATCGGTGCTAACGGTGCCGGTAAATCAACTTTTTTGAAGATTCTTCAAGGTGAAATCAACCCAACTACGGGTAACGTTTCAATGGGACCAAATGAGCGAATGAGTAGCTTGAACCAAGATCACTTTGCTTTTGATGATCAAACAGTACTCAACACCGTGTTACAAGGTCACGAAAAACTTTACGCCGTTATGATGGAAAAAGACGCCATTTATGCGAAACCTGATTTTTCTGACGAAGACGGTATTAAAGCCGCTGAATTAGAAGGCGAATTCGCCGAAATGGACGGCTGGAACGCTGAAAGTGATGCTAGTCAATTACTCCAATCACTTGGGATTCCTGAAGCCCAACATGATTCACTCATGAAAGACCTACCTGAAAGCGACAAGATCAAGGTCTTACTGGCTCAAGCCCTATTTGGTAAGCCTGACGTCTTGCTCCTTGACGAACCAACTAACGGACTGGATCCTCAGACCATTAGCTGGCTTGAAAACTTCCTGGCTGATTACCAAAACACCGTTCTCGTTGTCAGCCATGACCGTCACTTCTTGAATGCGGTTTGTACCCACATTTGTGACGTTGACTTCGGTAAAATCGAACTCTTTGTTGGTAACTACGACTTCTGGTTGGAAAGCTCAAAGTTGGCTCAAAGTCTTAAGGCCCAAGCTAACGCTAAGAAAGAAGACCAAATCAAGCAGTTGCAAGAATTCGTGGCTCGTTTCTCGGCCAACGCTTCTAAATCTAAGCAAGCCACTTCACGGAAGAAGCAACTTGAAAAGATTACCTTGGACGACATTAAGCCAAGTTCAAGAAAGTATCCTTTCATTAAGTTCAACCCTGAACGCGAACTTGGAAATGACCTACTGCGCGTTGAAAATGTTAGCTTAACGGTCGACGGCGAAAAAATTCTCGATAACGTTAGCTTCATTCTTCGTCCTGGTGACAAGACGGCGTTCATTTCTCATTCAGACGTGGCAACCAGCCTCTTGATGCAAATCATTGCTGGAACGCTGGAACCTGATACAGGAACAGTTACCTGGGGTGTGACAACCAACCGTGCTTATATGCCAAAGGATTTGACCCCTGAATTTTCTGACGAACGTTTCGACATCTTGGAATGGTTGCGCCAATATGCTAGCAAGGAAGAAAGTGACAACACCTTCCTTCGTGGCTTCTTAGGCCAAATGCTATTTAAGGGCGACCAGGTCTTGAAAAAGACTAACGTCCTCTCTGGTGGCGAAAAAGTCCGTAGTTATATTTCTAAGTTGATGCTCAGCAAGGCTAACGTGTTGTTGCTCGACGATCCTACCAACCATTTGGATCTTGAAAGTATCACAAGTTTGAACGACGCACTGGTTGATTTTGCTGGTTCAGTCGTCTTCACTAGCCATGACCACCAATTTATCCAAACGATTGCTAACCACATTATTGAAGTGGGACCAAAGGGCATCGTTGATAAGGCCGACACTACTTATGACGAATACATGAGTCATGAAGCAAGTCAGGCAAAAGCAGCAGATATTTACTAATTTCAAATAACGACAAAAAAATGCAAAACGGTATGAAAATCGTTTTGCATTTTTAATTTGTAATGAAAACGTAACTTATGAAAATCGTTCAAAGTGTGTATAGTGATTTTTAGTGCGAAAAAAGGAGAAAAAGTATGCCAAGAAATTTAAAAGAAGAAGTTGTCTTTACTGCTATCATGGCTGGCCTTATGGTCTTCGTCATGGTTTGCTATAACGTTGTGTTAGTCCAAGGCTTCACTAAGGGCTTCATGTTAAACTCAATCAAAGATTATCCAGGTGGTTTATTAGTAGCCATCATTTTGGATTTGTTAGTTGTCGGACCAATTGCCAAGGGCCTTGCCTTCAAGTACATCATTAACGATTACATGAAGAAGAACGTCGTGTTGATTGGTATCACCATCTCAGTAATGATGGTGCTCGGAATGGTGTCATGTATGTCATTATTCGGTATCATCATGGCCGGCCACGTTGGTGTTGCTAGCTACTTCCACGCTTGGATCTTCAACTTCATCGTTGCTTTACCATTGCAACTACTGATTGTTGGACCAATCGCTCGTGCCGTATTAGGCAAAATGCAAGCTGGTGCTGATCAAGTTGCTGCTGCAGAAAAGGTTTCAGAAGAAGCTGAATAATTTATGAGTTGAAAGAACCGCTTTCGGAAAAATTCCGAAGGCGGTTTTTTTAGTTTCTTATTTTTGATTTTCTCATCAATAAATCCGCTATAACCACCAACACTATCGTACTTAGCGAGGCAACTATCAGTAAATTCACGGTGCCAAAACGCTGAATCACAAATCCCATAATTGGATTAAGAATCATCGTCATCAAGGTTACGCAGAACGAGAGACCGGACATAAAGGTCGCTCGAGCTTCATCCTTAACCCATAGATTGAACATCTGCATGACGACTGGATCCAAAATATCCTCTACGATATACAACAGCCCTATTCCAATTAAGAAAAGATAGCTATTAGTTTGAATTTGGAAGAGCATCCCGACAAGCAAGACTGCAGACACAATCACAATCATCGTTCGATAACCTACTTTGGCTAACCGATAGGCTTGTGTTGCAACCAAACCTCCGAAGAAGCTAATAATCATAAAAATTGCGCCATTTTGCGAGGAAGAAAAGCCAATCTTGCTCACGTAATCCGGTAGTAGTGCGAAAATGCCGTCTACCATCGCCGCAATTAACGTGGTAAAACCAAACATAAACAAAATATTGGCCGAAGTCGTCATTTCCTTGAAGACCGACAAAATGGCACTCATAGACTGTCTAGGCTGTTCTTCAATGTTTTTAACGTTTACATCTTTCATTGTGACAATCAAAATTAATGCCGCGAATACCATCCCCGCCTGCAAAAGATACGGCAACGAGACACCATGACTATACAGAAAACCACCGATAAACGTGGCGATTCCCAGTGATAACGCATTGATGAATTGGCCTCGTCCACGAATTTGACCATACGCCGCTTCGCTGCCTTCATAGCGAATGGCTTCATAGAACAAGGCATCATCTGCACCACTCAACAAAGCGTTACCGATTCCCTCCATCACAAACGCTAACACTAAAAAACCGAAGCCAATCGCTTTTGTGACCATTAACGTTGTCAGCATGACCAGTAGGGAAGCCGTCAGAATGAAGAGTCCGGCCAAAATAATCGTTTTCCGTTTCAAAATATCGCTTAATACGCCACTCGGAATTTCAAACGCGAACTGTGAAAACAGAAAAATCGACTGCAATAACGCAAATTGAACTAAATTGTAGTGTAAAAATTGCACGAGAAAAATAATGTTGACGATTCGGGTGAAACGCAGTGATTTAAAAGCCGTGTACAGATAGTATTTTAGGACGAAATGCGTGTGTTCTTCGATACCTCATCCCCCCTATAAATATTTACTTCCTTCTCGGACGGCCAGTTTGCTCAAGTCATGCGTTTTAATAAAATTAGCCACCCACTCAGGATTAGTTTTGCTGTATTGACGTAACGACCAACCAATAGCCTTTTGAATGAAAAATTCATCAGTTTTTAAGTCCGCCAAAATCGCCTTTTCGAGCATCTCAGTGTCCGTATTTTCCTTTTCCATGAGCTGCAAATTAATCGCAACTCGACGCTCCCACATGTTGTCACTTCCAAAAAATAAATTGAAAACGGCCTGTTTTTGATCCGGATGAAGCGCGATATACTTGCCGTAAAGGGGTCGCCAAGAATCAACGGAATCCCACCAACTATCTTCTTTGATGTAGACCCGAAAATCGTCTAGGTCGGCTAATTGCCAGCGTTTTACGTTACGCACTGCCAAATCAATTGCTAAATATTGATATTCACGAAAGCCACGGTGATAAAGATCATCAATCCACGCTCGAATATCAGATAACTCGGCTTTGGTGCTCGCCTGAATTAAGGCCTTGCTTTCAGCCTTTCGAACCGGTGTTTTAAGCCCTAAAAATTGAAATTGGTTTTTCAGATACGCCTCCATCCCCGGTTTATTGGTGGCATTGTTGCTAAAGGTGAAATCTAGCTTGGTCATCGGTGCGTCCTCCCCGCGAAAAATAAGTTATGCTCATTATACTTTAATCTGGCTCGTTAACGCTGTGGAAATAAAAAAACCGCTAATTTCGAAAAATTAGCGGTCAAATATTTTCCTTTAAACTACCCTTATCAGCACCACGCCTATAACCATCACCAGCAAACTCAATAATTGTAGTCGGGTTACAGGGGACTTCTTGGCACCGAACCACCCAAATTGGTCGATCAGCAAACTTCCGACCATCAGGCCAACCAGTACAATGACGACAGCCAATCCTGTCCCGACGATTGGGACCAGGTAGACGTTACCAAGAACATATAGTGCGCCAATGAAGCCACCGAACCACATCCAAATTGGATTCGACTGCTCTTGAGTATGCAACGCACTGACTGTCGGCCGTAAAATGAGCACAATGATAATCAGACCAACCGTACCCACGACAAACGAAATGAACGCACCTTTGACGGGTGAACCCAGCACATGACCCAAGTGACCATTAATTGCAGTTTGAGTTGCATTAAGCATCCCCGTAATCACACCAGCGAGGCGCCAAAACATCAGGCCCTGCGTCTTCTTTTTCTTGGCTACAGACTTTTCCAGTTTATTACTACGGGATTCAACCCAATCATTAATGCTGACAGCACTGATAACGCCCAATAGTACTAGTAACGCGCCAAGTACCCGGACAATCGTCAGCGAACTAGTTGGTGAGTAAAATAGACCGAAGTTATCAATCAGCAAACCTGCCAAAATTTGACCAACAACGGGCATAATCACCGTTTGAACGCTCCCCAACTTAGGAAACAACAGAATATTACCAGTCAGGTAAACCAGTCCCAGCAAACCGCCAAGCCAAATCCACCAAGGTTGTTGCCCGATAAAAGTACTGGAGACTCCAAGCGACGTCCCACTAATGACGGTAATGACACCCAAGAATAATGTCCCCACTAAAAATGAAACTAATGAAGCCAGATAAGGCGAGCCCAGCGAACCTCGAAGTCGTGAATTAATACTCGTTTGCACGGGCAAGCCAAAACCGATGACAAAACCCACAATGATAGCGATCATATAGCATCCCTCCCGAAAACATAAATCTATAGGCTCATCATATACCGATTGAGAATTGGAAGCACGTGAAGAGACGCGGGTAAAGACGCGGGTAAAAAAGAAGAGGCTGTGACATAAGTCTCTAAAAAGTGGAATCTAAATCGGATAATTCGATTTAGATTCCACTTTTTTAGTCAAGATTAAGGAGCTTAGCTCCTC
>NZ_BBJM01000022.1 GCF_000740055.1 Secundilactobacillus oryzae JCM 18671
AAGTGGCGTCCCTTAAAGTGATTCATGCGCGCAATCCCTCGTTTCTTGGCACCCAGTATACTAAAATCAAGTCAGCGAGGAAAATTTGCACCAGAACCCTAAAAAGCTATATAAGGCCATTTAAGCTGTTTTAAACAGATAGAGCATAATTATATTAAACGAGTTTTAAAATGCGCTTACGGGCACTTTAGGAACGTTGTATAAGTGCCATTGTGGAAAGGACAGTAAACTTAAATTCACAGCTTTTAAAGAAGCAGGCTAATTGAGATGGTACTCAAAGATTAGTATAATGTGAGTAGTAATAAAGGGGGGGCGAGAAAATCATGGCAGTTAAGGAAAAGAAACGCGTACAAGTCCAGATTGACAAAGAATTGGCAGATAATACCGAAGCCGTTTTAAGCCAGTTAGGTCTAAACCCAACTACCGCGATCAATATGTTTTATAAGCGGATTGTTGCTAATGGTGCCTTACCTTTTAATGTGTCTTTAAGCGAAGAAGAAAGAGCTAATTTACGCCTTTTAAAGGATACCAAAGAGACACCAGTAACAGAGTTCAAAGACGCTAAAGAAGTCGCTAATTGGCTCAATGATCCAGATGAGGACTAATGGCTTATCAGATTAAATAAATTAATAACTTGGAAGTGTGATGAACATGAAAGATACAATCACAATTAATGACTTTTTTGAAATTGCCAAAGAAACTGATTTAAAAGATTTACTTGATAAGTCATTACATGAGCCAGATCCAGAAAAGCGCAAAGTATATGACGCTTTATATACCTACTTTTTAGATAAAAGGCAAGATTGAAGGCGGACATGCAAATCGTCCACCTCTGCCAAAGTTTCGTCCACTCATGCCAAGAAAAAGCCCACTTCGGACACAAAATCGTCCAGTCAAAAACGCTCCTGCTGACCAGTTATTGGTCGTAGGAGCGTTCTTTGCTAGACTAAGCCTCGTTCTTCGCGTTCAATAAGCATCTGATTGATTCGCTTTACGCCAATCTGCACCAGTTCATCATCAGTCGCTTGTTCTTGGGTTTCCCAAATCTCATCAACTAAGATGCTTTCCAATGCGAGATACTCTTCTTCGGTCATTGTCTGCTCCATCCAATAGTTGGCAACTTGTCGTTGGACCTCCTCATTAATCATTTTGCCCTCCGATCCCATAACGCTCACGCATTGACCGTTCACCTTCAATGACAATCCGATAGGAGTCATGCACGATTCGATCGAGAATGGCATCCGCAATTTGGGCATTACCGAACTTGCTATGCCAGCCTTTAGGATCAAACTGTGAACAATAGATCGTTGAAGCCGACTGAAGACGGCATTCGACCAACTCAAGTAAGAATTGTGATTGCTCCAAAGAGACATCCGTCAATAACCACTCATCTATGATAAGCAAGTCGACCTTACGATAACGCTCAAGCAATTTTTGGAAGTCACCATTTGCCTCATGCTTGGCAATTAACAGATCATCCAGCAGTTCCGGCAGTCGAACATATTTGACCTTGTGGAACTGACGGCAGGCCTCGATTCCAAGTGCTGTAGCTAGCCAAGTCTTCCCATTCCCTGATGCTCCCATAATGATGAGATTGTGATGTTGTTTGATATACGTGCCTGTCGCTAGTTCGGAGATCAAATGTCGATCAAGATGCCGATCAGGTAAATAATCAATATTTCCAATTGATGGCGCCACTGTTGAGAAATCTGCTTGTTTGATCAATCGTTCTAGCTTATTTGTCTGCCTTGATGCATACGCATTTGCCACAATCAACTTAAAGCGTTCCTCAAAGTTCATACCTTGACAGTTCTCGCTTGTGTTTTGAGCGTTTACTGCCTCAACCATTGAACTCAAGCGCATCTCATATAACATTCTAGTTGTTTCTTGATCCATCTGTGGCCCTCCCAAAATAGTCGGCTCCCCGAGTGAAGCCATAGTCGTCATGCATATCTGCCTCAAGTTTTGGCTCTGATTTAGCGATGCTGTTGATAAGCATTCGCTCGATTACGCGCACTGTTGGAGCGCTGGCGATGCGCATCACATCTTCACACGCTTGCTCTAACTCATCGCTACCATATTTCTGAGCGAGCTTTTCTAACCGCAATGTTGCGTTGAGTGCTTGACGTTCTGCGCGTGAAGACTTCAAGAGATATTCGACAACGGCTTGCGTACTAGTGCCCACTGTTTCCGCCCACGTTCGGCTACTCTCGACTGTATGCGTGAGAAATAGGCGATGCCCATCGGGCATATGATCTGGTAAAGTTGAGAATTGCCCCACAGAGCCTGTTAATCGTGCATGTGTCGCCAGCCGAGAGTCCTTGTAGTAGATCTCAACGAGTTTATCAGTCAGGCGAACGTCAACTTGATTGCTGATGTATTGGAAAGGTACAGAATAGAACATCTGATTTACAGTAATGTGGTAATCTGGTTGTACGATGGTGGTCTGCCAGGATGCCATCTCAAACGGTATATTCGGGAGTGCATGTAAGGCGAAGCGTTCTTCCGTTTCAAAACCCTCTTCTCGATTCTTACACTGTTTATGCTTTTTCGTATAAGGCCGTCGGTTAAACTCTGCCAGTTTAATACCGACGGCTTTGTTCAATTCTTCAAGTGTAAAGAATGTCTCGTTGCGTAGCGCCGCGATTACCCAAGTCGAAAGTGTGCCCACGCTGCCTTCTACAGTCGGCTTATCTTTCGGTGTCCGCACGCGCGCAGGCATCACAACCGTACCGTAATGTTCTGCTAGATCACGATACATCGGATTGAGTACCACTTGGTGCTTCTTATGCTTGGTAACGCCAACCTTCAAATTGTCTGACACCAATACTTCCGTAACGCCGCCAAAATAGTTGTACGCGTGAACGTGACATTGAAGCCAATCTGGCATTGTCATACTCAAGGTAGCTTCACAATATGAGTATTGACTGCTAGGAAGCACCGCCAAGAAAAGATATGCGGTAACTGCCTCACCTGTATCACGGTCCTGTAAATGCAACGTCGATCCTGCCCAATCCACCTCCATCAGTTCACCAGGCTTGCGTCTGATTCGCATGGTGGCTTTGAATTGCTGAGCGAATTCTGTGTAGCTTCGACAAAAGGTACGATAGCTGTAGGGAACCGCATCATTCTGCCGACATTGTTGCTCGTACTCGTAGTAAAGCAGAGACAATGTGACGTTGGGCTTGGCAAGTTCTTTATGAACGTAGTCAAAGTCAGGCAACTGCCGCCCCTTTGACTCTGGCTTCTGTTCTGGAAACAAAAGGTGGCCCAAATACTCATCGGTGGCGGCCGGCTCGATTGGTAGGCGCAACTCACGGGATTTTGCCCGTTTGATCACCTCCCGAATCTTATCCCTTGAATTCCCGGTAATCGCCGCAATATCGCGTTGGCTCTTACCTTGGTCATGCAGCTCAAGGATGCTGCGATAGTGTATTGCCATACACAAACAGACTAAGCTTAATGGCGAAGATTGATTCGACGGAATCTTTCTTCGCCACTTTTGTTTTCTGTTAAAGTGGTGGTGAAGTTAACATGCCGCGTGGTTTTTGACGCTTGACGTCGCAACACAAAATGGCAACTTCACTGTACCATCAGAAACTCTGTTCATAGTCTGTTGGCCTTCGAGGTCGGGTATTGAAAATTAGATTATTGATGGTACTTTACGCAATAAAAAACCATAAAGGATGGTGTTTAGATTGACTGTAGTATTTGGTATCGATGTAAGCAAAGACACCTCGGCGATTGCCGAGAACGTTGACCGGGTGCTCGTTTGGCAAAGTAAGATCAACAATAATTGGTTTGGGTTTCAAGAGCTGCTCAAACGACTTCAAGAATACTCTGAACCACAGATTGTCTTTGAAGCTACGGGCGTTTATTCTAAGCGGCTCAGTCGCTTTTTAGAAGAGAACGGCTATCGTTATACGATGCTTAACCCGCTGGCCGCAAAGAAGCAATTGGATGGATTACGCACTCGCAAGACTGACAAGAACGATGCCGTGAATTTAGCGGACACGCAGTTTATCTTCGAGCGTCGACTGACCTACTACCAAAAGCCAGTTTATCGCGATCTGATGGACCTCAGTCGCTTCTATGAACAGATCAACTCAGATCTTGTGACCGAGAAGAATCGCCTGCACAAGAGCCTTCAGATGACCTTTCCGGAGCTTGAAGGGATTCTCGACAAGCCATCTGGGAAACTTTACTGGCATATTGTAGCAACGATGCCTCACCCCGATTTGCTTAACAACATGACCGTAGAAGAGCTCGCAACCCAACTGAAAGAAAGCGGTGCCCACATTTCGGTGACGAGGGCCACAATCATCGCCAAGAAGCTGTTCACATTGGGACAGGCTTCGTTTCCAGGCAGCGTCGTTGAAGCGCCAGATGTCGATGAAACTCGCTATCATAGCGAACAAGTTGCACGCTTGGATACGAAGAAGACCGAAATCATCGCCAAGATGGTTAAGTTAGCCAAACCACTTCCAGAGTTTGAAGTGCTTATGAGTATTCCAGGCTTTGCCGAGAAGACTGTGGTACGCCTCATTGGTGAGTTGGGTGATATTCGCCGCTTTGGCAGTAGCAACAAGTTGAATGCCTTTGTCGGGATCGACCTGCGTCACTATGAATCCGGCAACTTCATCGCCACTGATCACATCAGTAAGCGTGGCGACCATATAGCACGTGCGATCCTATTTCGCGCAATTGCCAACATTGTTAGTGCTGGTCGTTATCAGCCAAGTCGAGTCAACGACTATTATCGCGAACATAAAAAGAAACTTCCTAAGGTCAACGGCAAAGCCGTGGGCACAAAGAAAGTTACCGTCGCTGCAATGGGTCGCCTACTACGTACGATTTACCACCTAGTGACAAACAACGAGATGTTCAAATACGACGTCTAGCGCCAAAGCATCCCGTTACGTGAATAGTGTAATCCTCTGAGTAAAAAAATGGAATAACTCATAGGCTTATTTGAATTACCCCGAATCCCCAAAGTATGAATCATCTTGCAGGATGGAACCAATATCTGAGCCTTCTGTGGAAATATAAGGGCAAAGAAAATACCGTTAAATCAAGATTAGTACTTGACTAACGGTAGAAAAAACCTCCTGCATTATTTGTACGCGCTTACTAGCACGTGACCAAAGTATACAAGAGGTATTGATAAGATAATAGAACCGGATTTGGTACTACTGGACGATTTATGGCCCGTGTGGACGATTCAGTGGCAGAAGTGGACGAAAACTTGGCAAAAGGTGGACGATGGCGTGGCCGTCATCAAGATGAGGTTATTAAGCGAAAGGACTTTGTCCGTTGATAGATAAACCCCAATATATAATTGTTACGGTGTTCCAGTAGAAACGATCAAGAAACGTTATCAGCAATCCAAACATAATTTGCCATTAGTGGCCTTTAAATCTGATAAGGTCATGATCTATGATAATAGCGAAAAGTTTACCTCTGTTTATGCAAGAGAGAAGGGAGAAGTTTTTAAGAACGATTTGAGGCATTCTCCTTGGATAAACCAAAATATTACTTATCCAGAAAAGGTGCAAAAGCAGTTACAAAATTTTGCAGATCAAAACCCAGAAGTAAAGCCAAAAAACAATCCTGAAAATAAAAACGATCGGCCTAGTTATTAGGTTGATCGTTTTTTAATTTATCCGGTTTATGGGCGTTAACATAGTCAGCAAATGTTTTTAAAAGTTCTTCGGTTTGTTCGACCGAGAGGTTATCAGCTTGAAAGTACTTTTCTAATAAAGCCCCTTTTTGAATTAATCGGCGAGAACGGGCTTTGCGGGCTTGCCGATTTTCATAGTATTTAGATTGCCGTAATTTAAAATCTTCTCGCTCAATTTTTTGTTTTAAACGCGCTTGTTGCTCAACTAATTTTTCATATTGATTAGACATGGAATTTCCCCATCTCATATGGCTAATGATCTACGGACTTTACCTTTAAAAATTCAGAAAATTGCTTGGCTAAAAGCTTAATCTGATCGTTAGACAAATCAGCATAATCTAAATTAGATTGACTGATGATTTGTTTACCTAGACGTTGTTCAATCTTATTTTTTTCGTCCTTAATTTTTTGATTAAGGGCTTTTAATTTAGCTTCTTGTTTTTCTAAGTTACTTTGAGACATAACGATCCCTCCAATCATATTAGAAATAATCACCGACACTATATCATAAGGGAAACGTTAAGTCAAAGTATAAAAGTTGAAATAGCGAAGCGGAAGGCATACACTAAGTTAAAGTTAAGAGAATCAGCAGACCGAGTGAAACGAGGTCAATGCGCACTTACACCCCACTAAATTATTATGGGGTAAATCGTGCTAAAATCCTGTATTAGAAGTCGCCGATGGCGACAACAAAGTCAAAACCCATAGAATCAAAGGAAGATGGTGACTGACATGGCAATATTCCACATGAGTTTTAGTAATATTAGTGCTGGTAAAGGACGAAGTGCGATTGCCAGTGCCGCTTATCGAAGTGGTGAAAATCTATTTGATGCTAAGGAAGGTCGCCACTATTTTTATGCCCGATCGATCATGCCAGAAAGCTTTATTTTGACGCCAAAAAATTCACCTGAATGGGCGAGTGATCGAGAGCAGTTGTGGAATGAAGTTGAAAAGAAAGATCGTAAATCAAACTCACGGTATGCAAAAGAGTTTAACGTGGCTTTACCGGTAGAATTAAGTGAATCCGAACAAAAAGAATTACTGACAAAATATGTGCAAGAAAATTTTGTTGATGAGGGCATGGTAGCCGACGTGGCAATTCATCGCGACCACCCAGATAATCCGCACGCTCATGTGATGTTAACTAATCGGCCGTTTAATTCAGATGGAACATGGGGAATTAAGAGCAAAAAGCAATATATTTTAGATGATAATGGCAACAAAACATATACCGGAACTAGCAAGTACCCTAAGAGTAGAAAGATACTGATGGTCGATTGGGATAAAAAAGAAAAAATAACTGAATGGCGGCACAATTGGGCGGCAAGTGTAAATCAAGCTTTAGAGCAAAAAAACATTCCTGATCGAATCAGTGAAAAATCATTTGTGGAACAGGGAATAGCTGACACACCAATGCAACACGAGGGAATCAATAGAAAACGGCATGAAAGAAAGGCATTTAATCAACAAGTTAAGAACTATCGTAAGTCCAAAGCTGGCTATAAAAATATGCAGGAAAAAGTAGTTAATAGAGGTCACTTAGATAGCCTAAGTAAACACTTCTCGTTTAACGAGAAAAAAATGGTCAAAGAGTTAAGCCACGAACTGAAAACTTATATCAGTTTGGAGAACTTAGATGATAAGCGGCGCATGCTATTTAATTGGAAAAACAGTACCTTAATTAAGCACGCTGTTGGTGAAGATGTCACTAAGAGATTATTGACAATTAACCAACAAGAAAGTTCACTAAAAAAAGCAGATGAGCTCTTAAATAAAGTGGTTAATCGCACGACTAAAAAACTTTATCCAGAGCTTGATTTTGAACAGACCACGCAAGCTGAAAGACGAGAATTAATTAAGGAAACCGATAGCGAACAAACAGTTTTCAAGGGCAGTGAATTAAACGAACGTTTAGTGAATATTCGTGATGATTTATTGACCCGACAATTATTGACCTTTACCAAACGGCCATACGTTGGCTGGAAGTTATTAATGCAACAAGAAAAGGAAGTCAAAATCGAGCTTAAATATACGCTGATGATTCATGATGATAGCTTAGAAAGTCTAGAACACGTTGATCAAGGTCTACTAGAAAAGTATTCACCAACCGAGCAGCAAAAGATTGCTCGCGCAGTCAAAGACCTACGGGCAATCATGGCCGTTAAGCAAGTCATTAAAACGCAATACCATGAAGTATTGAAAAGGGCCTTTCCCAAAGGTGATTTAGATGGATTGCCATTGATTAAACAGGAACAAGCCTATACAGCCGTGATGTACTATGATCCTGTTTTAAAGCCATGTCAGGCCGAAACGATTGAACAGTGGCAAACAAATCCACCACAGGTGTTCAGTCCCCAAGAACATCAACAAGGACTAGCTTATTTATCGGGACAGCTTAGCTTAGATCAGTTAGAAAATCATCACTTACAACGGGTTTTAAAGCATGATGGCACTAAACAACTCTTTTTTGGCGAATGCAAAGCCGATCCGACGATTAAGAACAGTCAGATCGAGAAAATCCAAAAGCAGTTAAAAGGGCAACAAGCCAAGGACGACCAGTACAGAAAAGAAAATATCGGACATTATCAACCGCTAAATTACAAGCCAGTTAGTCCAGACTATTACTTAAAGACGGCCTTTAGTGACGCGATCATGACTGTTCTATATGCTCGTGATGAAGATTACCAACGACAAAGACAGGCGCAAGGTTTAAAGGAGACTGAGTGGGAAATGACGAAAAAGCAACGGCAACACCAAACTCGAAACCGGCATGAAGATGGGGGCATGCACTTGTAATCTAAATGTAAAATTAAAAGTGCACCAACGTGCTCATTTAATGGTACAATGAACCCATAATATAGGGAAAGGAGTATTCACATGTGACAAAGAAACAGGAATGGTTTAGCTTAGCTCAAGCTAGTCTCAAGCTTGAACGAGGTAGTACGTACGTGAGTGTTTGGTTAAGACGGCACCCTAACGAGTTGCCAAGTGAAATGCTCATGGAAACGGGCAAAGTTAAATTAATATCTGAAGATGGCATTGAATGGATTAAAAACCACATAAAAAAAGAGGGCGTCCTCGTAAGCAGTGAAGTTGCTAACGGGGATCAGCACCTAGAACCGCAACTTCTAGGTGTCACCCTCCTAACAATCCATTTTACCGGGCGGGTTAGGGGAAAGCTAGTTTTTTAGCGTCCCTAACGCGCTTTTTTTGAGGAGGTGATCCAATGAAAGTAGAAAGCTGGCAAGGCATTAATGGCAAGCTAGTTCATGATGATCAAAAGGCGATTGTGGTTGATGATGACCACGCATTAACTGATCCAAAACAGTTACAAGCGATATTAGATCAAGACGGTCAGCCAATCGATGAAGTTCGGCAAGCAATGATTAAGAAGACCGTTAAACGCCAGTTGAAGACTGAGCCGTTAAAGCTTAGTGGTTGGTTTAATCGCCACCAAGACAGTCAAAATGCTAAAAAGGCCGAAAAATTGGTAAGTGATAAACCGACTCATCAATATAAGCAGATCAAAAATGAAATGACCTTTTTTGGTGAGAGTTTTCTGGAGGGCTTCTTAGGCTTCTACGGTTTAGAAGTTGATAATGCCTTAGGTCGTTACGAACATAATTTACATGTCTTAGAGACTCAGGAACTTGGTCAGTCAGAAAAAGAGTATTACTTAGCCACGAGCCAAAGTGGCCGAGTTAAATTAGCCACCGATCCATTACCAAGCCAGCAAATTGCCGAGGAACAATTGAACAAGTTCTATCAGCGTGAGCCAGAAGAAACGCAGGCAGAACAAATTCAATTACGAACATCAGAAGACGATGGGAAGGAGGAATAACATGAAGTTCAGCAAAGTAAAAGCGTTAGCAACTACTGGAGCTACTGCAATCTATTTGGGCTTGATGAACGCCCAGGTTGTTTTGGCGGCGGACGGTGGCGAAGTTAAAAGCAAGCTAACCAGCGCTGGTAAGACGATTCAAGGTATTTTAACTGGGTTGGTCGTTTTAGTCGGGATTTGTGTCGCGCTATTTATTATTATCAAAAGAATGCCTGACGCAGACGATCCGCGAGAGAAATCAGAGGTTTATCACGCGGTTGGTCGGGTGGCTGGTTTAGTGGCCTTAGCGGCAGCCATTATCTGGCTATTACCTTGGGTTTACAGCCTATTCACTTAATTTAAAAAGGAGCCCGCCAAAATGAAGAAAGGAAAAGAATTTATCTTTCCAGAGAACGTAGATAAAGATTATGGGATCTGGAAAGACTACACCTTGAAGGATTTTGGCTATGCGGCGCTGGCAGGACTAGTGGGCTTAATTTTTATTGCGATCCCACCCTATAGTCTGATCTTAGTCCTGATAAAAATAGTGATTGTTGTCTTAGCCATGACGATTGTCATGGCTATTTTAACAATTCGGCCAGTTTCGGCGCGGAAGAATATTAAAGTACGGGATAACTTTAAGTTGAAACGCCGATATGCCAATGGTCAGAAACTGTTTTATTTAAAACCGAAGAAGCGAGGTGAACTAAATGCGTTTGAAAAAGAGCAAAACCGCCAATAAAACAGCCAAGCTCGATTGGGATTACCAACCGCCTAAAATCAATGGTGGCAAAGAGACCATTGATGACATGAGCTTGGTGGTGGGTATGTATGGTAACTACGAAGTTACCAAAGCCGGTAATCTTGTTGGCATTTTGGAAGTTAGTGGGATCAACCTTGATCTACTTAATGAAACCGAACAACAGGACGTCTTTGAGGACTATGGCGCTTTTCTCATGAGTACCTTAGGTGAAGGTGTTGATGACACATTACAGTTCTTAGAACCGACCATTCCCGTCAATATGACGGCTTATCTCAATGGTCTCAAACGGCGGTATCTCGCCTTACAAAAAGACCACCCGGAGCAACAGTTCAAAATCCAGCTCATAGCCAGTTACTTGGATCACTTTACTAAAGTCCAGGAATCCAAAAACATGACAACTAAGCAACATCTGCTAATCGTTAAGGTACCGATTAAAGACAAGAGCGTTAAAAGCTTAAACTTAGCTGTCACTCATTTAGACGAAAAGATCGAACAGGTTAAACGAGACATTGAAAATGCGTTAACGGATTTTGATGTGACGGCCAAAGTTTTGACCAGTCAAGAAGTCCAAGAGATTTTAAAGAACTTGATCAATTTTAATGGATAGGGGGTAACAGTATGAGTTTTGGTGATAAGGTCATTGATTTGTTCATGCCAACTAAAAAAGAAAGTAATCAAGGCGACAGCGGCCAAACGGGTAGTAAGCCTAAACCGGAGGTTGAGGATTTTACCAAGCTGATTGATCGCGATAGCTTGCATTCACTATTCCCGTTTAGCTGGGAACAGTACCCCACCTACGTCCAGTCGGGTGAGAATTTTATTCGGGTGTTAGCGATTGCTGACTACCCCAAGCGGGTGTATGGCAACTGGTTATCAGAATTGAAGCGTAAAAAAGGCGTTATCGATATTGTGCAATATATCGACAGCGCCAGTAACAATTCAATGATTACCTATTACAAGAAGACGATTCAAAATAAGGAAGCACAGAAGCTCAATACGTTCGACCCGTATAAAAAGAAGATTCTGCAAAATTATATTGATTCAGCCAACATGCAACTAGATAAATACCTCGACAATTCTACCACATTTGTGTACCAACATATGCTCATTTATCTGCGGGCCAACAGTTTAGCAGAATTAGATGACTTAACCGAAAACGTTAAGAATACATTGATTAAGCTACAAATGAAGCCCCTTGTGCCCGTTAAAGCAACCTTCCAGGCTTTTTGGTCAACCATGCCAATTAACGAGAACCTTATGGGGGATTACACCTATAAAGAGAGTAATACCGAAGTGGCCAGCAGTATGTTTCCCTTTGATGACGCCGAAATTCTGGACTTAAAGCCGAGAAGTGATATTGAAGGAGTTAATAAAGACACCAACAGCTTAATTGCCGTAGATATGTTGGATCGCAACAAGACCCTAAATCAAAATCAAGTGATTATCGGGACCTCGGGGGTCGGCAAGACCACCTATATGATTCAGAAAATCCTACGCTACGCCATTCAAGACTATCAACTCTACATTATTGATCCAGAAAATGAATATACCAAGATTGTTGAAGCCCTGGGTGGCGCAGTCTTGCACCTAACCTCGAATGCTAAGTACAAAATTAACCCGCTCCAAATTTTCTCCGAAGAAATCCTAAGCGCCGATGAGGCGGTCACGAACCTTGATTTACTAGTTAAAGATAAAATCCAGCGATTAAAGGGATTCTTTGAAGTCCTTAAAACCGGGATTACCCAAGTTGAGCTGGCAATTCTTGATGATGTCGTTAAACAGGCCTACGTCAACAGTGGTGTTTTGAAATACAGCCGCTTAAAAGAGATTAAAGACGATCAGTGGCCGACCTTATCCAATGTTTATGACGAGTTGGAAAAACTGGCAGATAAAGACGCCGACAAATTCAGTCGGGTTAAAGACTTTTACTACATCTTAGGCAGCTATACTCATGGTTCTAACAGCCTATTTGACGGTCACACCAACGTCAACCTAAAGGGGAAGGTCATTTCTTTTGATCTAAAACCACTACAAAGTGAACAGGAAGTCCAATCAGCGGCTTATCTGAATACCTTCCAGTATTTGTGGGACGAAATCACCAAAGATCGGCATAGCCGCAAGAAATTGTTTGTTGATGAATTTCACTTTTTAACCTTACACAAAGCGGCTGCCACCTTTTTCCACCAAGCCTACAAACGGTTTAGAAAATATAATGCTGGGGCGATTGCCGGAACGCAGCAAATTCAAGATGTGATCGAAGGAACAACTGATACCGGTCAAAATATAGGTGAAGCCATTATTGGTAACTCCTATACGAAAGTCTTTTTCGGTTTAGACGGTAAAGGCGTTGATGATGTGATTACTAAGTTGAGAATGACGTTCTCGGATAAAGAAAAGAAATTATTGGAGCGCCGCCGGCAAGGTGAAGCCCTGATGATCTATGGTAGCCAACGCGCCTTTATGTGTGTCGAGTTGACCGAAGAAGAATTGCGGTTAATTGATCCCGAAGCTTACCAAGAAAAATACAACCGTGAGACAGCCATTCAACCGGATTATCAAAAGCGCGTAATCCTGACGCCAAGTGAAATTGACGCCTTGACCACTACCGAAGAGGAAGGAGGGACTTTAAATGAGTAAATCAAATCAGCTATTAAATATCGAGGTCGGCACGTTCAAGCGACAAGGGAACAAGTTAATTCTCGAACTCAATCACAATCAGTTTCGATATGACCAGTTGAGTGAGCTAAACGAATTAAAGCAAGCTGATGCCAATTTTTTGCAGTTGGTTAACGTGGTTGAGCAAGACCAAAAGGTCGTTTTAACTTATACCTTGCCAGATAAGGTCAGATCATTAAAGGAATTACCACATGAGAATAAGGCAATCCGGGCGGCCATTGCGAAAGAAATCATGGCGCAAAAGGTGGTTGCTGATAGCCAGTATCACGTTGCATTGAACCCAGCTAATCTGTGGTATTACCCCATGCAACATGTTTGGTACGCCTATCGCGCCAATGAACTCATGCCTTATGATGACAAACATAGCAATTTAGCCAAATACAAAGCGCTGATTCTATTTTGCTTGACGGGGACGCCCTATGAACGGCTACTAAGCAATCCGAAAGAAGCCCTAGCTAAACACCCTGATGACTATTTACAACAAGTAGCTAAAGCTACGTCGTTAAATGAGTTAACGGAAGTGGTTAACAGCATTGAGGACTTTGTAAGTTATCACGAATGGCAGGAAGTTGAAACGGCCCAACAGAAAACCAAACAACGTTTATGGTTGAGCGTGGCCGGAGTGGCGATTGTGGCCGTTTTGGCTGTCGGTTTAGTCCATAAAAGTGACGAACGAAAGTATCAAAGCTTAGCTAACCAGAACCAAGCCCAGGTCACACGATTAAAATATAGCGGCCAAATTCAAACTGCTTTAAATGATCATAAGTGGTCAGAAGCGCAAAAAGATATGCAACGGGCCGGCTACCCTGCAACTAAGCAAGTCAATGTCTTTTTAAAGCATGGTCAGTACCAGCAAGCTTTAAAGGTTGATCCAAGCCAGTTGAATAAGGTTGTCAACATGGCTTATGCCAACAAGGATAGTGGGCAGGTTGCCAAGTGGGAATTGCCAACTAAGGCGACAAGCAAGCAAAAAGACCAGTTGAAACTCGAAAAAGCGATTGTTAATTATGATACCAATACGCTTAATAACCAATTATCCTTTACGACGAACGCTGATGTTTTATTGAGAATGGGACAAGCCTTCCTCGCCCATAACGATACGCAAGACGCCCAGACTGTCCAAACCAAATTAGCCGGCGTGAACAGCCCTAAAGCCAAGTATCTCAAAGCGCTATTAAGTCTCAATTCCGCTAAGAACGAAGTTAGCGACGCGCAAAAGAAGTTAGATGACGCCAACAAGATTGATGGCAGTAAAGATAAGGATAAAGACAAGAAGGTGGATTCAGCCAAGTCGGACTTAAAGAATGCGCAGAGTGACCAATCAGCAGCGCAAAAACAAGTTGATCAGGCCAAGCGCAAAGTGGGTGATTAAATGCAGATATTGTCGCTTGAATATAAGAAAAAGAAGTGGAAGTTGATTGCTTATATTGTGGGCGGTGCCATTCTGCTAATCGTCTTGCTGATTGCCGCGATTACTGGTCAGCTACAAGAAAACAGTTGTGATAACTCAACCACCACAGAGACGCAATTGGATAGTAAGAGCATGACAGAAAATGCCAAAAATATCTATGCGCACTGGAAACAGAAGTATGGCGCCACCCCGCAAGCGGCCGCCGGTATCTTGGGGGTCTTACAACTGGAAAGTCGCCTTGATCCCAATTCGGTTAATTCAAGTTCCGGTGCCACGGGCTTAGCCCAGTGGTTAGGCGGTCGAAAGGATAAGCTGGAAGACTTAGCCCACAAGGAAAACAAACCAGCGACTAATCTCGGCGTGCAGTTGGACTATCTCGATCAAGAATTGAACAGTAGTTACTATGCGTCAAACAAGCAGATTTTTAAGTATACGGACGTGCATAAAGCGACCAAATCTTGGTTAATGGATTACGAGGGTATGAGTAAGAACCCGGAACAATGGTATTTAAGCCAAAGATACGGGTATGCCGATCATTGGTATTCCGTGTTGGGTGCAAGTGATCCCGTGGCCGGTAATACGTTAGATAATGCAAGTTCAGGCGATCTGACCGAACTAGGTTGTGATAGTGACCCGAGCTATTCCGGCGGTAGTATCGTCAAAAATGCGGAAAGTATGAAAGGTGACTTCTACTATGTGCAAACCCACCCCAGCCCCGATTTAGGTAGCGATTTAAAGAACCCTAACAAAACCGGTGGGACGGATTGTTCGGGCTTTGTCTGGTTAGCGCTTAATAAAGCTGGTTACAAGGTACCGGCCAACATGGGCTGGTTTACCGGTACAATGGCAAGTGACGCCAAAGGCAGTCATCAATATCTGAAACAGATCAGTGAAAATGACGCCAAAGCCGGCGATATTGTGATTGTTAATCAAGGTGCCGGGGCCGGGAACAATGGGCACACCGCAATCTTGTTAGACAAGTGGCAAGGGAAAGCCACCAAAATCATTGAGCAAGGTGGTGTCGGCGACAAGGTTAACGAAAGCACATTTGGCACCGCGTTTTATAGCTTATTGAACGGTAGCGATGTGACGTTAGCCCGGCCAATCAAGAAGTAAGGAGGACGAGCAAATGAAACGCAGCATGGTTTTAAGTATTGCAATTGGTAGTTTGATCTTAATCATGTCATTAGGGGCGAATGCCTATCAACATAGCCAAATTAAGCAGGCACAACAACAGATTAGTCGCTTACAACAACAAAAGCGTCAAGTCAGCCGGCAATTGACTAAAACCAACCAACAAAAGCAGTTATTGAGCACCCAAATTGACAGTTATAAGACCTACCAAAATAATAAGGACAAAAGTCAGGCTGAATTGAGCTTTAATACGGTGGTCACCAAGTTCTTTGACGTCATGAATAACTTCAAGCCCAAGACCTACGGTCAGCGTAAAGATGGCGTTAAAGACTTGATTTCCGACAAATTGTACCAGCAATACTTTTCAAATAAAGGCACGTATGGTGATAGCAATAGTGTTTCAGCCAAATTAGATCAGCTGAACCTGTATACACAAAGTAAGCAGGGGCAAAACATGAAGGGCTTGGCCGTCGTCAGTTATGAAAGTAAGAGTGGCGACAACGACTGGCAAAAGGCGACGGTGCTTTATCAAGTGACTTTCGATACCACCACGAATCGAATCACCGCAGTCCAAAACTTAGGCAGTAGCTTCAAAGCCAGTGACCTTAATTAAGCGGGTTGGTAAAGCCCTAGCGGTAATCGTGGTGGTTTTAGCCGTTGGCGGGTTTGCCAGTCATCAATATGTCAACCACGTAGAAAAGCAGCGACCAATCGTGACGCTGGCTAAGCACCCTGAAAAAGTGTTGTTCTTCTATCGCGATGATTGCCCGGATTGTCAGTCTATTTTCCATCAAATTTATTGGCACAACGCAATCAGTCACAACATCGTCTTGATTAACATGAATCAACCGCAGAATCGGCATTACATTCAAAAATATCAATTAACGTCAGTACCAACCTTGATCCATGGTAAGCAACGGTACACCGGCACCAACCAACAAAGAATTAAACAGATAGTAGGTGATTAGATGAAAGACAAATTATTAAACAGCGTTAAAGCTAGTTGGCCGTACCTACTAACGCTAATCATTGGCTTGTATTTAGCGGAGATTTTAGCTGGCTCTGTCATGGCCTTGTCCCGCTATAAGTTGGCATTTGCAGATCATATGCCAACCGTATTAAAACAATTAGCCTTACACCCTTGGCACTATTACAACTTGTATTTGGGCCAAAAGAACCCAGTACTAATTATTGTCAGTGTCGCCGTGGTCCTATACACCATCTATTTTGCTTTGAAGCGCAATAGCAAGCACAAAGCGTGGGAAACCGCAGACACTGAAACCCACGGGAGCGCGACTTGGGGTAATCTAAAAGAATTGAGTGACCATTACTTTAGTATCAATGCTAAAGACCTCACCACAGCATTTAACAAGAGTACCAAGGCCGAAATTCTCAAATCATTAGTGGATCGAGAAAAGTCAGCGAAGGGAGGAGATTAACATGAATGGCACCATTTTAGGGATCGTGGATAAACAGATTGTTTACCAGAATAACAGTACCAAGCCGAATCGAAATATCTTCGTGGTTGGTGGCCCGGGATCATATAAGACCCAGTCAGTCGTCATTACCAACCTGTTTAACGAAACGGAGAACAGCATTGTGGTAACTGACCCGAAAGGTGAATTATACGAAAAGACGGCCGGTATCAAACTAGCCCAGGGTTATCAAGTGCATGTCGTCAACTTTGCCAACATGGCGCACAGTGATCGCTACAATCCTTTTGATTATATTCAACGGGATATTCAAGCTGAAACCGTCGCCACGAAGATCGTTCAGAGTGAAAATGCCGAAGGCAAAAAAGACGTATGGTTCAGTACCCAGCGGCAACTTTTGAAGGCACTAATCCTGTTTGTGATGAACCACCGTGCGCCCGACCAAAGGAATTTGGCCGGTGTAACGCAAGTCTTACAAGAAAACGATGTGGAGGCCGAGGAAAAGGGCGCAGATAGTCCGTTAGACACCTTGTTTCTTGAGCTAACTATGACTGATCCAGCAAGACGCGCTTATGAGTTAGGGTTCAAAAAGGCCAAGGGGGAAATGAAAGCCAGCATTATTGAAAGCCTGTTGGCGACCATTTCGAAGTTCGTCGATCAAGAAGTGGCCGACTTTACCAGCTTTTCGGATTTTGATTTAAAAGAGATTGGCAATGACAAAGTGGTGCTATACGTGATTATCCCCGTCATGGATAACACTTATGAAAGCTTCATCAATCTGTTTTTCTCACAATTGTTTGATGAATTATACAAATTAGCCGCCGATCATCACGCTAAATTGCCCCACCAAGTTGACTTTATCCTTGATGAATTTGTCAATTTAGGGAAGTTTCCTAAGTACGAAGAATTTCTAGCGACGTGCCGGGGGTACGGTATTGGCGTGACGACCATTTGTCAGACCTTAACCCAGCTACAAGCCTTGTATGGCAAGGATAAGGCCGAAAGTATCTTAGGTAATCACGCGGTTAAAATTTGCTTAAATGCTGCTAATGACGTGACCGCTAAATACTTTAGTGATCTGTTAGGAAAATCAACCGTCAAAGTGGAAACCGGTAGTGAGAGTACCAGTCATAGCAAGGAAGAAAGCCACAGCAAGAGCGATAGTTACAGCTATACGAGCCGTTCGCTCATGACACCCGATGAAATTATGCGTATGCCCGAAGATCAGAGCTTATTAATCTTTAGTAATGCCCGACCAGTCAAAGCTACAAAAGCGTTCCAATTTAAACTATTTCCAGGAGCCGATCATTTGGTTAACTTGTCACAGAACGATTATCAAGGCCAACCAGAAGCCAGTCAAGAAACCAACTTTAAGAATAAAGTAGAAAAATGGAAAGCAAAATTAAAGGAGACTGCTCAAAAAGAAGTCGCAAACAAGATGTCTCAGAAAGAGGAGGAGCAACAACAGGACAACCTAGACAGCGATTTAGAGAGAGTTTCAAATAAAGATAGTCAAACAGAGACGCCAGAAGAAGACGACAACAACTTACTTGGATAATGGAGGGCATATTAATGAAAAAATATCGCAAATATATAATCGCCGTGATGACAGTGTTGCTGATTGCTGTTGGTCTAACCGCTTGTGGGAAGTCTACAGCACAAGATTTGCAAAGTCACCAGTGGACGTTTGCTTCTAGCAAAGATAATGGTATGGCCGCTACTGCAAAGTTTTCAAAAAGCAATCTAACACTTACCCAAGCGGGATTTAGTGAAGTGTATGAGTACAAGTTGCTTGAAAGCAAGGGCAATGAACAAATTAAGTTCATTGGTAAAAATAGTGTTTCAGGTAGCACAGAAACACGACTGTTTAAGATTAAGAAGCAATCAGACAAATATAAACTAACACCAATTAACACACTAGCTAAAAGTGATACTGGTACAGTCTCACTTATTCCCAAATAGACAAAGGAGGGATTTAAAATGACAAATATCATTCAATCAGCTATTACACACTTTTTTGAATGGGCATTATCTGGTTTGTTGGACGGCTTATTCAACATCTGCAAGGCCATTATTGACCAAGCCAATCAAAGCTTGCCAATTGTTAAAACGTGGTATGCCATCTTCCTGTCCTTTGCGACATCGTTAGTCGTTGTGGTCGTCCTTGGCCGCATTGTGATGACAATTCTAAAAGAGGCAGATGAAAGTACCGATGTTACTTGGGCTAATATCATCATGGACGGGATTAAATCAGCGGCCGTGATTCCGGTTTTCGTATTTTTACAGGGCTTTATTCAAGGTTCAATTACCTTGCCCCTGTTAAAGTATATGTTTAGTTCTGATCAGAAATTCACTGCTAAATCGATTACTGGCATGAATAAAGTTCCTGGGCTAAAAGATGTTGGTATTTCGCTACCTTTACAGATTTTATTTCTACTAATCTTCACTGTCGTAACCGTCGTGTTCTTTATCAAAATGTGTGTGTTTGTGGCTGATATGGCTTGGTATAACCTGACAATCCCTTTAGCTGCAATGAGCATGGCGACTGAAAGCTTTGATTATAGTGGTACGTGGTGGAAGAAGTACATTTATTACAATGCTTCCATTATTAGCCAGGTGCTTTGTATGTCATTATCAGTGTGGTGTTTCACTAATATGGCTAAATACGGGTTTATTGCTTTTATTGCTTCAATCGGATTCGGTTTTCTGGTGGTCAAGACACCTGACGCCGTTAAAGACTTTTGGGCTTCAACCGGTGTGACTAAGAGTGCTGGTATGGGTGCCATGAGAATGTTTCAAAATTATTTCCGTAGCCACTAGGAGGGAGAAATAGTTATGAAAAAAATCGCACACTGGTTATTGGAAAAAGCCAAAAAGGATATGCGAACCGACCCTTTTACAACACCTTCCCGGCGGACTAAGCTGTCTTACTACTTTGATAATTTATTTAGCATGATCTTCTATATAATGGGAATTTACCTCCTATTAATGGATTTATACCAAGAGCTTTTCACGGCGAACCATACCGATTTTTTAGGAACTGCACTAATGGCCTTAGTTTTACTGCTGGGTGGCTTATTATTCCGTTGGTCAGCCTATGCAGATTTCAAAGCCATCAACCGGTATCAACAACATTTAAAGCAACAATCGATAGAGCAACAACAAGAATTGCGACGTGAAACTTGGTTGAAAGCAGCTGAACAAGGTAAAACAGAATTAGAACAGAAGCTTAATCATAAGGAGTGAATGAACATGACCACTGTTATCTTAGCTGAAAAACCCAGTCAAGCCCGTTCATACGTCCAAGCCTTTCAAAAGAGCACAAAAAAACAGGGTTACTATACGGTTAGTGACCCTGTTTTGCCCGAAAATACATTTGTGACGTACGGTCTCGGACACTTAGTTGAACTAGCCACACCGGATAAATATGATCAGAAATACCAGCAATGGGCCTTATCTAATTTACCGATTTTCCCCGATAAATACAAGTTTGAAGTGTCAGCTAGTAAAAAGGACCAATACGGGATCGTCAAAGACCTGTTAACGAAGGCCGATACCATTATTGTTGCCACCGATAGCGGTCGGGAAGGCTCTAATATCGCCTGGTCAATCATGAACCAAGCCCAGATTGACGTTAAAAAGAAGACCATTAAGCGACTATGGTTGAATAGTTTGGAAAAAGACGCGATTATTACCGGCTTCAAAAATCTTGGTGATTGGCACAAAGACTATTTGGCTTATAAAGAAGCTCAAACTCGTCAAATCAGCGATTGGTTGATCGGCATGAATGGTAGTCCCTTATATACTTTGTTATTAAGACAAAACGGGGTACGCGGGGTGTACTCGATTGGTCGCGTGCAGACGCCAACCTTGTATATGGTCTATCAAAGAGACCAGGCAATCAAAAACTTTAAGCCGGAACCCTATTTTGAACTAAATGCTGAAATTCTTGCTAATCAGCAAAAATTCGTCGCAAAATTAGACCCCTATCAGCGATTTAAAGACGAAGCAGGGCTAATGACATTCATGCGAGCTAAACACGTTCATAAAGGCTCGCAGGACGGTTTAATCAAGGACGTCCAAAAACAAGGCAAAAAGCGTGCTAGTCCCCAACTATTCTCACTATCCAGTCTCCAAAGTGCCATGAATAAACGTTATCACGCCAGTGCCAGCCAAACCTTAGCGGCCATTCAAAGTTTATATGAAGCCAAGTTGCTGAGTTATCCCCGAACGGATTGTGCTTATATCACTGATGAAGAATTTGATTATTTAGTGGCTAATCTGACGAAGTATCTGGGTTTGGTCTCTAAGCCAGTCGCTTTAACCAATACCACTCCGAACAAACGCTATGTTGATGGGAAAAAAGTTGAAGAACACTACGCCATTATCATGACTAAAGTCGTGCCGACGAAAGAGAAACTAGCCAGCTTGCCTAAATTACAGCAACAAGTCTATGACTTGGTTTTAAGAACGACGTTAGCGATGTTTGCTGATCCGTACGAGTACGAAGAAACCACCATTATCACCCAGGTTGGTGACGCCAATTTTAAAGCAACCGGTAAGGTGCCAACTAAGCAAGGCTGGCAAGCTTTATTTGATGATCACAAAGCCGACCAGCAAGAAGCAGCAACCTTACCGCTCGTTCACCAAGGCGATCAAGTCCAAGCAAATCTGCAAACACCGCAAAAAGAAACGACACCACCGGTACCCTTTACCGAAGGTACCCTGATTACGGCCATGAAAACCGCCGGTAAAACGCTTGATGATGAAGAAGCTCAGGCGATTCTCAAAGACGTGCAAGGCATTGGGACGAGTGCAACCCGGGCCAATGTGCTGGAAGTGTTAAAGAAGCGCGGCTATCTCGTCACTGAAAAGAACAAGTTACACGTCAGTGAAGCAGGGATTACTTTATGTAAAGCGGTCGAACTCGAACCCTTGTTAACTAGCCCAGAGATGACAGCGAAATGGGAGCAAGCGTTACAACAAATCAGTACCGAAGAACGTACCCCAGATAACTTTTTGAACCAAATCAAAAAGTTCGTGGCAAAGTTGATTGCTGAGGTCCCCGCGCAATTAACTGGCAGTGCAGCCATTAAGCAACAAATCAATCACCAACAGCAAGCGCAAAAAGCCGCCGAAGTATTCTTAGAAACGCCGCAAGCGACCGTTTTAAATAAACAGAAGTTTTACATTGTGAAGCCTAAGCAAGGCGAAGACTTTACCTTACCCAAGAAATGGAGCAGTAAAACCCTCGGTAAAACTGCGATCAAAGCCTTAATCACTAAGGGGGAAACCAGCAAACTAAAGGGGTTCAAGAGCAAAAAAGGAAAGTCGTTTGACGCCAAGTTAAAGCTTGACGGCCATAAATTAAGTTTTGATTTTGATTAGAACCTGCCTACCGCCCTACACTACGTTCCGGTTGGTGAACCCGTCATTTAGGTTCACTTTTACAACCCTAAAAGTAAACCTAAACAACGGGTGAGATTAGCAACGCAAAGGAGATCATAAATATGGATAACGAATTAACAGTCATTGGGAGTGAATTACCGGTTTTGCAGGCTAAAGGAACCTACAAGTATTTAAAAGAAACCACTGGTAACGGCGCCTATTATCAAGTGGCTTGGCAAAAATTAGCTGATGGCTACATCGCCCTTTATGGCACGACCCCGATTCAAATCAACGTAGCCCCTATATTGAATGATATTTTTGAAGATGAGGAGGGGTAGACAATGCCGAGTAAAGCAGACGTTAAAGCCTGGAAAGCGCAATTAGTCGCCCAAGCCGAACAACAAATCCTAAAATTAACCGATAGTGACCGATTTAAACAGTATCTTAATACCCTGGCTAAATTTCATCATTATAGCGCCAGAAACATTGACTTGATTTATGCGCAAAATCCGCAAGCAACGCAAGTTGCGGGTTTTAAGCAATGGCAAACAGATTTTAACCGCACCGTTAATAAGGGTGCTAAGTCCATTCGAATTGCGGCCCCGATTATTAAGAAGTTAACACCAGCCGAGCAAAAGCGATTTAATACCACCGATGAGCGCGCCATTGTCGGTTATCGTTATCTACCCATCTTTGATGTGTCACAAACTAGCGGTGAACCAGTGTTAAGTGCCAAGGATTTTGTCAAAGAAAATTTAGCCGATCATCAGAACGTGACGAGCTTGTATAACGCGTTCAAAGACTATTTGAACCAGCAAACCGACCTTAAAGTCAGTGAAGTGCCTTTAGCAAAGCTAAAGGGGGCTAAGGGGTATTTTCAACCCAGTACTAATGAAATTGTCATTGGTGGTGATGAGCCCGACAAAGCCTTAAAATTAAAGACGTTATATCATGAATATGCGCATAGCCAGCTACACGGATTAAAATCAGCCTTTAAAGATCGACCACGAGCCTATCAAGAAACACAAGCCGAAGCGGTCGCATATGTTGCCATGCAAAACATTGGGGTTGATACCAGTAACTACTCCCTCGGGTATGTAGCTACCTGGGCCAAAGATAAAGCCGTGATCCATAGTGCTTTAAGTGAAATCCAGCAAGTTAGCAACAAAGTGATTGAGCTTAGTGACGGGTTAACCAAACAATTAGGCTTACAAGAAGCACAAAAAGAACCTGAGCATGATTTAAAAAAGCTATCAGCCCAGGATCTTAATAAGTCCTATCAAAGCTTGCAACAACAAGTTCAGCAAGCGACTAATCCTCAGAAAAAATCAGAACTAAAGAACAAGTTAAATGATGTACACCAGGAAATCAGTAAGCGAACGCAAAAGCAGCTACAAGCATTTGCTGAACAGAATCCGGGAATCAAACAACCTGATCCTGAATCTGATCAAAGTCTGAAACGTTAGCCAGTTTTTAAAGGGCATGCTATAATGGAGACAGAAAAAGGAAGCCCTGCGCTAACAAGACTTCCCATGCAAGCCGCTTCAAAGGCGGTGGCATTAGTTAACTAAACGATACTGTCGTCCCGTAACTCGCCAAAGTTATAATCGGGGCGGCTTTTTTATTTGTTCCTTTTGTCGATGTATGTTAGCAACGCTAAAATAAACATTGCAAACAGCAACATCAACGAGAGAGTCTGGAAGACGCTCATTGACTGTGAAACCTTCCTGAAGATTATTCCATGTTCCCATGGGCCTCACCTCGCAAGGGAAAAGACAGCCACCGCCCTTAAAACTTCCTGCGTAATCTATTATACAGGTGAATTAAGTATTGTGCTTGGTCAAAGCGGTAAAAATACTGCAACTGCTGAAAATAAAGGTTATGATACTGGTAAGAGAAAATATCGGGAATTAAGCGCCATCTAGCCGTTGATATAAACGGGTTTCCACAAGCCGTTTATATTACCCGAGCCAATGTTTTTGATCGGGACGGGGCCAGTGCGATGATTGCCTTATATGCCAATGATCTTCGCGATGTTCTAGTCGATGGTGCTAACAGTTGGCAAAGACTGTTTACACAAAAATTTGTTGTAATGTATTACTACAAAGAAATTATCAAGTACAGCAGTTACTCAAGAAAAAGAAAATTCATTAACAGGAGAATAGATATGCAAATAGAACCTAAGATAATGTCTCAAGTCAAAAGTATTTTAGGAGAGTTTGGAAACAAGTATTTAACTAGTAAGGGTTCTCTGAAACGAAATAATGTAATTAATGACTTGGATAAATTCGACCATGTACTGATGACAAAACTATTTAAAGATCCTTTAATACATAAAAATTATGTAGAAAAAATTGCTGACAACGAAGTATTTAAACTTAGCCAGTTCGTTGAAATGTTTGAATATAAAGAATTTTGGGAAGACAGTTATACAAAATATACAAATAAAATTGGTTTAACAGCTAATGGAAAATTTATTGATGAATCTGCTGATGTTGTTTTGGATTTTCCCTTTAAAGATACTGTTTTAAAAGCTGGTATGACTAAAGAAGATCTGGATAAAGATGAATCTGCTGATGAACCATTTTTAAACGAAATCATTGCTAAACCTGAAATTGATGAGATATTAGAGCCTAAAATATTTGTTAATGCTAAAAAGTATGATCAAAACGGTGAACATAACGCATCTAGTTATTCTGATCAAGATAATTTAATTATTAAGGGGAATAATTTGATTGCCTTGTATAGTTTAAAGAAAAAGTACTCCAATAAAATAAACATGATATATATAGACCCACCATATAACACTGGGTCCGATTCGTTTGCATACAATGACAAATTCAATGAATCTACTTGGTTGACGTTTATGAAAAATAGACTTGAAGTGTCCAAGGAACTACTGACGGACGATGGTGTAATATTTGTTAGCATTGATCGTAATGAGTTTGCTGAGTTGAAAGTACTAATGGATGAGGTGTTCGAAAACTCGTATCTAGGAACCATGATAAATGTTTCTACACCTAATGGTCGAGATTACGGATCTTTTGCACAAACACATGACTATATTCACGTGTACGCGAAAAATATTGATATGGTAAAAACTAATACTTTGGATGTTTCTGAAGATAAGTTTAAACTGCAGGATGAAATTAGTAAGTTCTACTTGCACCCATTATTTAACAGTAATTCAGCATTTAGTAAAGATAATCGCCCAAATCTTTACTATCCATTTTATATTTCAGAACGCGAAGATGAAAAGGGTTATAGGTCTGTTTCAGTTAAGAAAGATACTTTACATACAATTGAAGTATTTCCACCGAAATCTAAAACGGATGATACTCAGTTTGTTTGGCGTTGGGGAAGAAATAAGGGACAAGAACTTGGTGAAACCGAGCTAGTTGGTCAACAGAAATCAGATGGATCGTTTAGAATTGCCCAAAAAATGCGACCTAAAAAACAAATTCCGCGGACTATTCTCCAAGATGCTAAGTATTCCAATCGTCGTGGTACGGAGGAACTTCAAAAATTATTTGATGGTAAGGTATTCAGCTTTCCAAAACCAGAAAACTTACTCAAGACAATTATTGAGATAGGCTCAAATACTGGTGATACTGTATTAGATTTTCATATGGGCTCTGCAACTACCCAAGCGGTAGCCATGAAGATGCATCGGCGATTTATTGGTATCGAACAGATGGATTATATTAATACTGTTTCAGTCCCACGTCTCCAAAAAGTTATCGCGGGAGAACAAGGTGGTATTTCTAAAGATGTTGACTGGCATGGTGGTGGCTCTTTTGTTTATGCAGAGTTGATGGAAAAGAATCAAGGCTACTTAAAAGATCTGCTAGCGGCTAAAGATATAAATGAATTAGATGCTGTATATAAACGCATGAAAGTGGGAGCAGATTTCGACTTTCGAGTGGATCTTGATAAATATGAAAATGATGCAGAACGTAAAGCTTTGCCTTTTGAAGAACAAAAGCAGTTATTAGTTAAATTATTGGATAAGAATCAACTTTACTACAACTTCAATAATATCGATGATGCCGATGTTCGTGACCTGATTTCCGATAAGGATTATCAATTTAATCAAAGCTTCTATGGAAAGAGGGACTAAACTAATGGCTAAAAAAAAAGTTATGCGCAAAATTGAACTCCCACTGGTCGATTTATTGGAAAACAAACGTAAGATTGATCTTCTTAGTAATGAAAAGCCCTTTATTATCCCAGAATATATTAAAGGTAATTTAAAGCACCAATTACGACCTTACCAAAATCAAGCTTTAGTTAATCTAGACTGGACACAGCGACAGCCATTAGCTGATTACCAATATAATCAATTACTTTTTAATATGGCCACTGGTAGTGGTAAAACAGACGTTTTAGCTGCCCTGATCTTGTATTTGTATACTGAATTTACTTATCATAACTTTCTTTTTGTGGTAAATACAAATGCTGTGGTGGCTAAGACTTATGACAATTTATTAAATACTGCTTCACCTAAATATCTTTTTTCCCAACCTTTGACTATCCATGGTCAAAGAATCGAGCTTCGCTCAGTAACTCGGTTTCCTAGTACACCAGAAGATGGTGTGATCTATTTAAGATTAGCAACTATTCAAGCCTTGACCAATGAGTTAAGTGAAACCAAAGAAAACAGCCTCACTTATGATGATTTTAAGGCTCATAAACTAGTTGTTTTAGCCGACGAGGCTCATCATTTTAGCGCTGGTACTAAAAGTAAAGAGGATAAAAAGGAACGTTCGTGGGAATATGTCCTGGATCGTATTCGTCAAGCTAATCAACATAATCGTCAATTTGAGTTTACTGCAACTCTAGATTTGCAAAATGAAGCGATTTATCAAAAATATCGTCAAAAGATTGTTTATAGATACGATTTAAGCCGTTTTATTCACCAAGGATATTCTAAACGGGTATATCGATTACAAGCAAATAACGACGATGAGAACAAAATGCTGAATGCTGTTTTACTTAGCCAGTATCGTAAGCGAATTGCCAACGACTTAAAAATACCTGATTTTAAACCAGTAATCTTGTTTAAATCTAATAAAATTGCGGTTTCTAAAGATGCCAGAGAAACTTTTTTAAGCATGATCTCACAGTTGAATATAACGGACCTAACCGATTTTCTTAAACATCAACAAAACACTAGCCATAGTCAAGCATTGAAACAAGCTTATGATTACTGGTTATCGCAAGATTTGGGTACTGCAATTGTTGAATTAAAACGTGACTTTCAGGCTATGAATACTATTAATGTTAACGATAGTGCCAAAGAAGGAATTTTAGGCGATTTAAATGACTTGTATAATCTAAATACCTTGGAAAGTTCTGATAATCCCTTTCGGGTTATTTTTGCCGTCGCTAAGTTAAGTGAGGGCTGGGACGTTTTAAACCTTTATGATATTGTGCGGATTGGTGAACAATCCACTACCTTGAACCAAACAAACAGTGAAGCTCAGTTGATTGGTCGAGGAGCACGCTATAATCCTTTTGTTTATCAAGGCGAAAACTCTTATACACGTCGTTTTGACAACCAGAATCCTAAATATCAGTTATTAGAGAGTCTTTATTACCACACTATCAATGATCCTAAGTACCTAGATAACCTTAAGAAGTCACTTGATAAGATGGACCTACCCGTTGAAGATGATAGTGATTTTGATGTTTTTGAAACTAATGTTAAACGGGCCTTTAAAAACTCTAAAGTTTATCAACAAGGTAATCTTTACTACAACGAAGTTGAACCTGTACCAGATAAAGAATTTAATTGTCTTGACCGTTATGGGGTTAATACCACCACAATGGCTGAAGTCAATTTGGTAGAGAGCACTTGGGAAACAAATTATAATGCTGTTGCTATTGAGAAAGATCCTTTAACAGAAACTAGATTTTTGTTTAAGTTTCGAGATGCCGTAATCTTAGTTAAAAAAGCCTTCTCACGTAATAAGTTCTATCGGTTTAACTCTCTGAAGCAATATATTCCTACTTTGAATTCTTTAAATGAATTTATGACAGCTGATAATTGGTTGGGAAATATTCGTTTGTATGCTCGTGTCAGCAATGGTTCACCAGCCTTAAATCGTAAGCAGCAACTTAAAGCAGTTGAACAATATTTAACTTTTGTTCAAAAACAGATTATTAATAACTATCAAAGACAACGCGGTACCAAGCGCTTTATTCCAGTTCCTATAAAATCCTTGATTAGAGACTACCAAAAGAAAGTTGCCAAACATTTTAATAAATCAGTCAGTGAAATGATCTTACCCTACTCAATGAAAAATAAACCTTGGTTTGTTTTTGAAGAAGCCATTGTTGATAAGCTGGAGAAGTCTTTAGTTGACTTAATCGGCGCGTTTGTTGACCGATTAAGTCAAAAATATAGTCAAATTTATTTATTTAGAAATGATGAACGCAATACTAATTTCAAGCTACATCAATTTAAAGGTCAGACAACTCATTATGCCGGTTTCATGCCTGATTTTATCCTCTATTTACAGAATAAAGATTTTTGTTATCAAATTTATATTGAGCCTAAGGGACCCCAATTGCTTGATCAGGATCAGTGGAAACAAGAACTCTTAGAAAGTATTCGTCCTGAAAATATTGAACTTGTTGGTGAGAATGATCAAGTTAAGCTTTATGGTGTTAAATTCTTTACTTATAATGATGGCAGAAATATTGAGCAAGAAATGACTGAATTGAAAATATTAAATAAATAGGAGGATGATCATGGGACATAAAGTATTTGTTTCATATAAATACAAAGATAGTGACGTTTCACCTCTAGAAGGGTACAGCAAAGGAACTGCAAGAGATTATGTTGATTATCTTCAAGATAACAAATTTAGTGGTGATGATCTAAATAAAGCTGAAAATGATGACGAAGACCTAAGTGCATTTAAAGATGAAACCATACGTACAAAATTAAAGGATAAGATATGGGATTCATCAGTTACTTTAGTTTTAATTTCCCCCAATATGGTCGAAAAATATAATTTAGAAAAAGATCAGTGGATTCCCTGGGAAGTTGCATATTCTTTACGCACACAAACAAAAGCAAATAGTAGAAGTTTGCCGAACGCTATCATTGCGGTTGTTCTTCCTGATAGATTTAACAGTTATGAATATTTCATTACAAGTTGGACTTACAAGGACAAAGATGATCAAAAAGAAAAAACAGTAAGAACAATACACACAGATAATACTTTTCAAATAATAAGGAAAAATATGTTTAATCAAAAAAGTCCTATTACAGAAGAAATAGATGGGAGAACTGTTTATTTTGGGGAATGTTCATATATTATTACGGTTGAGTGGGAAGATTTTATATCAAACATCGATAGTTATGTAGATCGATCAATTTCCTTGAGGGACAAGATTGATGAATATAATCTTTGTAAAGAAGTTTAATATTCTAATTCATTTTATTGGAGCATATCTTACATGAAAAATGGTGAAAATAAACGTTTGCACATTCAAATGATTGAAAATATTATAAACCGTATGTCATCTAATTCATTCCTTATAAAGGGGTGGTCATTAACTATCCTTGGAGGATTAATAACCGTCTATTTAGCAAATATTAATAAACCTATGAGTTACTTGATTTTGTTATTGTGTCTCTTTTTTTGTCTAATATTTTGGATTAGTGATACTTTTTATCTTAGAGAAGAACGATGCTTTCGAAGTCTATATGAGATTGTAAGAAAAAAAGACGAAGAAAACATTGATTTTTCAATGAACCCCATTAAATCAAAAGAAACTTTTTTGCGTTGTATGTTTAGACCTATTTTTTTAATGTCTTACCTGCCAATATTTATAATTATTATACTTGCGATAATTATTAAATTCATTCACTAGATAAGGGTCCATAATTACCAAATCGCCCCTCGAAAACGTTGAAAGAATAACCCCCAATATCTATAATGTAGATATTGGGGGCTATTTTCCTTAAATACAGTATAAATGACCTCTTTTATTTGCCATTTTTTCGATACCTTTTAGCACGATTTTGACCAGGAAATAAACGATCATGCTTACCTTGAAGGTGAAGGAAATCGAAGCTTAGAATATTGGCGAAAGGTTCATAAAGATTTTTTTGAAAAGGAATATTATCAGGCTGGAAAAGTATTCACAGATCGAATTCCATGTATCTGTGAAACTTTTAAAGTCGTGTATAAGTAAGAATCTGGCCACTAGGGTATACCCTAGTGGCCTTTTTTGATTCTGTGCTATACTAGGAATTACAAATGTTCATTAGAACTGTCCAAAAGGAGAACTGAAAATGGCTAAAATCGGTTATGCGCGTGTGAGTTCCAAGGAGCAACATTTAGATCGACAGTTAGCGGCTTTAAAAGACGTTGATAAATTATTTACGGATAAATTAAGTGGGGCTAACACTAATCGGCCAGAACTGCAAAAAATGCTGGCCTATATTCGTGAGGGTGATATTGTCCTGGTCACTGAACTAGATCGCTTAGGCAGAAACAACCAGGATTTAACTCAGATCATGAACTCCATTCAAAATAAGGGTGCCACCCTAGATGTGTTGAATTTACCGTCCATGACGGGGATTGCTGACCCCAATTTACGTCAACTCATGACCAATCTCATTATTGAACTGTATAAGTACCAGGCTGAAAGTGAGCGTAAGCGGATCATTGAGCGTCAACAACAAGGGATTTCTCTGGCCAAGCAGCAGGGCAAATATCATGGACGCAAACCCCAATACACCCAAGACGATCCCCGCTTGCAACATGCTTTTAAACTTTATCAGGCAGGCATGAGTGATGTAGATGTTGCCCGTAATACAGGGATTAAACGGACGACCTTTATCAGATATCGCAAAAAATATAGAATCTTTAAAAATGAGCTTTAAAAATGAGTTAATTGTCAGCTTAATTATTTAATAAATTGTTTGTTTATTTATTTGTCTACTAATGATATAATTAAGCTAGATGAAGGAGGTATCAAGATGAAGATTATTACTTTTACTGCTATCAAGGGTGGTGTTGGTAAAACAACCTTGACTTTAAATTATGGTGATTGGTTAGCCAAACATGGTAAGAAGGTTCTATTAATAGATTTAGACCATCAGTGCAATTTAACAACCGTTTTTGAAAAAACACGACGAAACAATACCATCGCTGAAGCGTTTAAAGAAAATGACAATGCTCAAAAAGTAAAAATTGACAGTGTCGGACCGAATCTAGATTTAATAGCCGGTTTTATAGACCTAGATGTTTTAGGAAGTTATCTAGAAAATAACAGTAACAAAGAAATGATGTTGTTCATGTGGTTTAAAAACAACTCCGATTCATTAAGCTTAACCGACTATGACTATATCTTAATTGATACGCACCCAGATTTTAGCACCATCACTAAAAACGCTATTGCTATCAGTAATTACCTGCTTAGTCCCATTACACCCAGTGAACATGGCTACAATGCCAAGTTTGACCTAGAAACACGACTCGAAAAATTCAGAAAATCACTTTTTGACTATCGAACTGGCGAAACTTACGTTGACGCAAAGCTTTTCTTTATCGGTAATATGATTAGACATAATACAAGCATGTCTCGCGATTTGCTAAAACACATAGAAGGCGATGAAACAGTCGCAACTATAATTCCTGAAAGAGAGCTCTTTAATAAAGCTACTGCAAGGCACGCTTCAATATTTGAATTAGCCAATCATGATGAATCCATTTTAAAGCAAAATCAAAAGTTCATAGAACACGCCGATCATCTTTTTCAAGAATTAGCAAATAAAACCAAGTAAGGAGAGTTAGATTATGAGTTTAGATTCATTCAACCATAAAAAAGACGAAGAAATGAGAGAAAGTTACGAAACTACATTGAAAGACAACAAGAAAGATGCAGTCGCATTTTTGAAAAATATCAGCCGAAAGGAAGTAGAGCGTAAGCGATCTGTGACCTTCTCAATTACTGAAAGTCAACTTAAAAAAATGGATACGGCTGCCCGAAAAAACGGATTTAAAAATCGTTCAGAATTCTTAGCTTCAATCATAGATGCAATTTAGCAGTTAAATAAATAATTAATCAAACAAGTAAATACGCAATTTGTTCGCTTGATTAATTTGTGATTAGGTAAAAACTAGTAAAGTGCACTAAACCAAATACGGTTGCCTGTAGGTAAGCGCTATGCTAGACTAAGATTAATTTAACAACCGAATAAATAGATCAAGCTAAACAGAAAAATCCCCGATTCACGAGGAATCGGGGATTTTAGGTTTAGCAAGTAGCTAATAGCGAGCTACTTAGATTCAGACGATTTAGACCGCCAAGTTAAAATCGTCTGAACATTGTTCTTAATTTGTAGGTTAATTATACCGCAAACCAGTCCTATGGGACAAGTGAAGGATAGTTAAAAACAAATTGAATCCAATGGGCTAAGTGGCTAACCAATGCTATTTAGTCCATTTTTGTTGTTAGAAATTAAAAAAAGTTGCCGTATGGGCAACCCAGAATAGACACATGCCGGTGAATTTACAAAGCCGATCACGTCCAATGTTCGCTTTGTAATTCAGTTAAAGCATATCAGATTTGTATTTTAAAACAAGTCAGATGTTTTAGCAACTCTCTTTAAGACGACGTGTGTCAGTTAAGAAAGGGAGCTTTTATTATGGATCAATCAAACTTCAACTTTACAAATGCTAAAAGGGCCTATGAAGTAAAGTTTTACGCTTTGCCGCAGATCTTACTCCAAGGGGAAAAATATAAGGATCTTAGCGATAGTGCCATTTTACTTTATTCGGTGTTACGCGATCGTCTAAGTTACTCACTAAGCAATAATTGGGTTGACGAAAATAACAACGTATATTTCATATACACAAACAATGAACTAAAAGATTTACGAAACTGGTCAAATAATAAAATCAATAAGATTAAACACGAATTAATGGACGCGAACCTTTTGTATCAAAAACATATGGGGTTTAATCCAAGATCAGGCAAAAACGAACCAAATAGATTATATTTGGCAGATTTGGAAGTAACAGCAAAAGACGTTTATATTAAGCGAGAGCCATTAAAATCGCCTGAACCCCTTGGTACAAGCGGACTTCTCAAAAAGAGAAACCCGCATGATACCGTTGAACCCCTTGGTACAAGCGGACTTCTCAAAAAGAGAAACCCGCATGATACCGTTTCTGATACGTCTGAATCCCTTGGTACAAGCGGACTTCTCAAAAAGAGACAAGATCTAGACTATACTAATAATTTAGATACTAATAGATACAATATAGATACTCAAAAGTTGGACTTTTCCACAGCCCATTTTTCACCAGCAGAACTAGAAACCCAAAACCGAGATTTGGTGACCCATGCTAATGACTTCTTAACTGATGAAGACAGTGGCTTACCGGTTTTCTTAGAACCCGAAGCTGTGCAACTACTTAGTTTTTGGTGCCGTACCCCGCAACAAATGCGCCGGTTTATTGGTATCATCTTGAATGCTAAATATCGAGTTGAAAAGGATCATCAGGACATTGGCGTCATAATTCCACTTGATGATGAGGAACTGAAGCCTTTGATGACTAAAGCCTTGAGACGCTACTTTAACGCCCTTAGAAGCAATGAGAAGCACATCAAGAACGTGGAAAACTACTTGTACGGCACCATGCAAAACCTATTTGGCGTTTGGTGGAATAAACAAGCGGCTAGAGAATATGCGGCCAAACACCCCGAAGAACAGAACACTGACAATGAGCCTTATTGGAATTAAACGCCGTATAAGCTCATTTAAGCCGTTTTAAGTGTTACATGCATAATTTATTAAAATCGCTTTAAAATCGCTTAGAAGCAAAAATAGACACCTTGAGTGGCTGAATTGGCGCTTGGTGGAATAAACAGGCGGCTAGAGAATATGCGGCCAAACACCCTAACGATGAGCGTGCTTAAAACTAAAAAGGGATCTGGTGCAAACAGTGTGAGAGATGACCATCTAACCAGCTATTGATCCTATGTTGAAGGTTATGCAGCTAACAATGCTTCTAATTCGTCCACGACTGAGAACCCGAATTATCAGATCGGTAACGAGATCCTGCGTACAATTGTGCCTACGCAGGATAGCTGGACTAAATTTTTAGTACCGGTCAGTCAAACTGCTGAATCTACTGGTATGGTTGATGGGGATCAAGCGCTTTTAGATCAACATACGCAAGTTCGTGCGGCGTTAGCAAACGTTCAGCCAAATCGGGTCATCACTTTAGGCGGTGATTGTGCGGTATCGGCAGTGCCATTTGATTATTTGCATGGTCGATACCCCGATGATTTTGGCGTGATCTGGTTAGACGCTCATCCAGATATCTCGACAGTCAAAGACAGTCACCATTTTCATGAAATGGTCGTATCGAATTTGTTGAAGGTGAGTGGCTCAGGATTTGATCAAGATATTGAACATCCATTGCAACCCAATCAAGTATTTTTTGCTGGCTTGATCGAAGCTGATTTGCGTCCAATGGACCGCTTAGTTAAAGACTTAGGCATCGCAGTTGCAACACCAGAACAGTTAGAAAACGGCTCGCCAATCAAAAGCTGGATGGCCCAAAATGGTATCAAGCATGTTGCCGTGCACTGGGATCTGGATGTTCTTGATCCAGATGATTTCAAGTCAATTTTACCGGCAGAACCATATCTTGACCGGAGTCAATTTGGTGCAGCCATTGGGTCAATGACTTTAGATCAAGTGATCAAGTTGTTAACTGATGTTGGCACTGATGCTGATCTGGTGGGCTTGACGATTGCTGAACATATGCCTTGGGACGCGATCCGGTTACGGAAAGGCCTAAGTAAACTGAAAATTTTTAGTGAATAAAACGGCTTGTCTTAAATGTCTACAATGACATGTTCTTTCAAGTAGATCAGTGATGATATTGGCTCACCAGGACAGTTCTTGGTGAGCTTTTTGTGCGTTAGCTGGATTCATCGTGAGTTTTTCTCTTGAAAGAGCGTCTGGAGCAACTGCTAGTTGCATTTTCAGTTGCATTTGCTTGCTACTTTTGAGCTAAAAACGCGCGTATACTATTGCTCATTGGAGGATTTGGTCATGGATGAAAAACAAATTATTGCCACAAACATTCGCAGCTTGCGTCAAAGCAAAAAGTGGTCTCAAGAAGCAGTTGCGGAACAATTACATGTCACTCGGCAAGCTTATGCCAAATGGGAAAATGGAGACAGCTTGCCAGACCTATTGAAGTGTGTCGCCTTATCGAAGCTGTACGACGTTGATCTCAACGACTTGGTGACGTATGACGCCAGCGCTACCGGTATTCCTATTGGACCGGCGGGCAAGCACCTATTTGGCGTTGTGTCCGTTGGTAATGGTAATACAATCGCGATTCCTGATGCGGCTATGAAGACGATGAAGTATCAAATAGGCACAAAATTAGTGCTGCTAGGGGACACCAATCCAGGAACGGTCGGACTGGCAATGATCGATGCCAGCCAGTTTATGGCGCAAACCGGCCCGGCATTTAATCGTTTATTTGAGGACCAAGACTCATGAGTGTACTGACAGTGGATCATCTTACTAAGTCTTATTCACGATTTACTTTAGATCCAGTCAGCTTCAATTTAGAAGCGGGCAAGATCTATGGCTTGATTGGGTCAAATGGGGCAGGTAAATCGACACTCCTTAAATCGATTTTAGGGTTGGTCATTGCCGATAGCGGGGAGGTAGAGGCCTTTGATCAACCACTTGTTGAGATGAAATCACGGATCGGCGTTGTCCTTGGCGGCATTGATACATATATGGATAAGCGATTGTCGACTTTGACTGTAGTGACCAAGCGATTCTACTCAAATTGGAATCAACAACGCTTTGACGATTTGTGTTCCCGATTTTCACTTGATTTAAGCAAAAAGCCGCGTGAACTTTCCACTGGTATGAAGGTCAAATATCAACTGGCAGTGGCGTTTGCTCATCAAGCGGAACTGTTGGTTTTGGATGAACCCACGGCAGGACTTGATCTGGTAGCGCACCGCGACTTACAAAAACAACTCCGTCGATTGGCTGATGAAGGGGTGACGATTTTGCTGGCGACGCATTTAGTCGATGACTTGGAACAATGCGCAGATGAGTTGTTGGTACTAAGCCACGGCACCTTACAAGCCCAAATGTCTCTTGCGGAGTTTATCGCAACTCATCAGACGCCCGCAACACCAACGTTGACTGAGATGTTGTTGGCAATGGAGGAAAACGATGTCGCTTAACTTATTGATCAAAGAGTGGCGCCTTGGCGCACACCCGAATTTGATCATCTTCATGTTGATGGGACCGTTGGTATTAGTACCAGCCTACCCACTGTCAATGATCTGGCTATTTTTGACTATCGGCGTCTTTATCTCGTTTACATACAATCGAGAAACTGGGGATCTCACTTACACGGCGAATTTGCCAGTATCTCGAAATCAACTGGTTTTGGGAAAGTTCTTGCTTGTTGGCTCGGCACAAATCATTAGTTTAGTTGTGACCACGATTTTCATCGTGGTACGGCAGCTCTTGCCATATCACCAAAATCCAGTGGGGTTAAATGCCAACGTGATGTTGTTAGCCGTCGGTTTTCTGTTTGCCGCAGGGTTTAATCTCACCTTCATGCCAGCGTTTTTCAAAGCGCCAAGACGGGTGGGGCATGCCTATTTGCTTAGTATGCCGATCTTGCTAGTTTTGGCACTCGTCACAGAAGCTTTACCGCACTTTCCAGGGCTATATTGGTTGGCTGCGACAGGTGTGACGCAATGGCAACAAGTGCCGTGGTTGATGGTCGCCATATTGATTTATGGCGTGGCCACAGGGTGGAGTCTACATCGATGCCAATCATATTTTTCAAAGGTCGATCTTTGATTGTTTAAAGGGATCTGGTGCAAACAGTGTGAGAGATGACCATCTAACCAGCTATTGATCCTATGTTGAAGGTTATGCAGCTAACAATGCTTCTAATTCGTCCACGAC
>NZ_BBJM01000021.1 GCF_000740055.1 Secundilactobacillus oryzae JCM 18671
GGAAAACCACCAGATTTACTTGATGTTAAAAAGTCAAAGTTCTTATTTACCAGTACTCTCGTCCTCGTCGGTTTGAAGTACAGCCATGAAGGCAGCTTGTGGAACATCCACTGTTCCGACTGACTTCATTCGCTTCTTACCCTTTTTTTGCTTTTCTAGCAATTTAGCTCGACGGTCTGGATCACCGGTATGAATTTTAGAAGTAACATCCTTCCGGTAAGCCTTAATCGTCGTTCTTGCAATAATCTTAGCACCGATAGCTGCTTGAACAGGGATTTCGAAGTTTTGTCGAGGAATGATTTTCTTCAGTTTAGAAGCGATTTCGCGGCCCCGCTTCTCGGCAAACTCTCTATGAGAAATAAAACTCAAAGCGTCTACCTTGTCTGAATTAAGCAGGATATCAATCTTAACAAGATCACTCACTTCGTAATCAGCAAGTTCATAGTCAAGTGATGCGTATCCCTTAGTACTTGATTTAAGTTTATCAAAAAAATCGTAAATAATCTCGGATAATGGAATTTTATAAATAACGTTAACTCGATAGTCGTCTAAATAATCCATTGTTTGAAATTGACCTCGTTTGCGTTGTGCCAATTCCATAACCGCACCAACATAATCATTAGGAACCATGATTGTTGCCTTAACATATGGCTCTTCAATACTACGGATTTCTGGCACTTCCGGCATTTCTGCAGGGTTTTCCACCATCTTGACGCCACCGTCTGTCAAATTAACTTTGTAGGTAACGGATGGCGCCGTCGTAATAAGATCCAGGTTAAACTCACGTTCTAACCGTTCCTGAACCACGTCCATGTGTAGCATGCCCAAGAATCCACAACGGAAACCAAATCCAAGTGCTTGTGAAGACTCTGGTTCAAACTCTAAAGCGGCATCGTTGAGCTTTAGTTTTTCAAGTGCTTCACGGAGATCGTTAAATTTGGCATTGTCTGACGGGTACAATCCGGCGTAAACCATTGGTGCCATTTCCCGGTAACCAGGTAACGCTTCTGTAGCTGGGTTTTTCGCATCAGTAACGGTATCACCTACTCGCGTATCGGTAATATCCTTGATACTTGCGGTTAAGTAGCCAACGTCGCCAGCCATCAGGTAGTCCCGTGAAATTGGTTTTGGTGAATTCACCCCAACTTCAGTGACTTCGTACGTCGCCTTTGAATTCATCAGCTGAATCCGGTCTCCAGGCTTGACTGTTCCTTCGGCAACCCGAATGCTCAAAACAACTCCTCTATAGTCATCATAAACCGAGTCGAAGATTAATGCACGTAAAGGCGCTTTTAAATCACCAGTTGGGGCTGGAACCTTCTCAACGACCTGTTCAAGCATGGCTTCAATGCCAATTCCTTGCTTAGCACTAGTTAAAACCGCATCTTCGGCATCAATACCGATAACGTCTTCGATTTCCTGACGTACTTTCTCTGGTTGTGCCGATGGTAAATCGATTTTGTTGATAATCGGAATGATTTCCAAGTTATCGTCTAACGCCAAATAAACGTTAGCCAGCGTCTGTGCCTCAACCCCTTGAGCTGCATCTACAACTAAAATGGCACCTTCACACGCCGCCAAACTTCTAGACACCTCATATGAAAAATCGACGTGTCCTGGCGTATCAATTAAATGAAACTCATACGTATTGCCGTTCTTAGCGTGATACTGCAATTCGACCGCATTGAGCTTAATCGTTATGCCCCGCTCACGTTCTAGATCCATATTATCTAACAATTGATCCTTCATATCTCGTTTTGAAACGGTATCCGTCATTTCGAGAATTCGATCAGCCAATGTCGACTTACCATGATCAATGTGCGCAACAATGGAAAAATTTCGAATGAATTTTTGGTGTTCCGCCATTTTTTCTAGATCCATGATTTGATTCCTACTTTCTCTCGCTCTGTGTCATATCTAATCAATTATAACAACGACTCGGGCAATAAACAACGATTCCAATAATGAAAAAGGGTTTGCCAACCCAAAGTGGCAAAACCCTAATCCTCATTGAATGCATCTTTTACTTTATCAAAAAAATTGCCTTTACCGTTCCCGGCAATATTTTCGCCGCTAGCCTTTGCAAAAGCTTTCAAGGCATCGCGTTGTGCTTTATTAAGATTCTTTGGTGTTCGCACCTTAATCGTCACTTTTTCGTCACCGTTGCCAGTGCCACGAAGCTTAGGTGCGCCCTTACCCTTCAATCTAAACACCGTTCCTGATTGTGTACCAGCTGGTACCTTCAGCTCGACGTCACCATGGACAGTTTTAACTTGAATCTTATCACCCAAAGCAGCTTGTGCAATGCTGATCTCATCCTCAAAGAAGATGTCAGCGCCATCGCGCCGGAAATCCTTACTTGGTTGAACCGTAAAGATGATATAAAGATCCCCATAAGGGCCACCGTTATTACCGGCTTCACCTTGACCCTGTAAACGCATTTGTTGACCGTCATCGATCCCGGCTGGTACCTTAACTTCAACTTCGTGGCGTTGTTCAACATGACCACTACCTGCACAAGTTGGGCACTTTTCTTTGATTTCCTTACCAGTACCATTACATACTGGACAGACTTGTTGACTGCGCATCCGACCTAATGGCGTGTTCGTTTCGGTCGTCACATAGCCACTACCACTACAATTGTGACAAGTTACAGGTGAAGTTCCTGGTTTAGCACCGCTACCGTGACAGGTATTACATTCGGCGTCACGCGTATAAGTAATCTTAGTTTCCTTACCAAAAATGGCTTCTTCAAACTTCAACGTCATTGAGTATTGCAGATCGCGTCCTGGTCTTGGCGCATTCGGATTTTGTTGTGTCCGGCCGCCTCCGCCAAAGAATTGACTGAAGATGTCGTCAAATCCACCGCCACCAAAGCCACCAAAATCTGCGCCAGAGAATCCGCCGCCTCCGCCACCAAAGCCACCAGCAGCTCCGTCAGCAGAGCCATATTGATCATAATTAGCCCGTTTTTGGTCGTCGCTTAATACCTCGTACGCCTCGGTAATCGCCTTGAACTTATCTTCAGCACCCGGTTCCTTATTGAGATCTGGATGATATTTCTTTGAAAGCTTTCGATAAGCTTTCTTTATTTCGTCCTTGCTAGCATCCCGACTGATGCCAAGCGTTTCATAATAATCTTGCTCCGCCATTGTTAACCTCCCAAAACAAATTCCTTCATGATTTTCTGCGTTTTTTTCCGTTCGTTCAGCATATCATAAAACGTTCTGAATTAAAAAGCCAAAGCCCAAATGAGCTCTGGCTTTTCAACTTTTTACGTGACTGTTTACTTCTTGTCGTCATTTACTTCTGAGAAGTCACCATCAACAGTGTTGTCATCATCCTTTGATGATTGACCGTCGTTAGCATCAGTTGCACCGCCAGCTGCTTGTTCAGCTTGTTGTGCTTGTTGATACAATTTAACTGAAAGATCTTGAACAATCTTGTTCAATTCATCCTTCTTGGTCTTCATTTCTTCGAGATTGTTATCTTCTTGAGCCTTCTTCAACTCGTCGCGAGCTGTTTCAGCCTTCTTGATATCATCTTCAGAAACTTTATCCTTCACTTCCGTCAATGTCTTATCGACAGTGAAGAGGAGTTGGTCAACTTCATTCTTCAAGTCAACTTCTTCTTTACGCTTCTTATCTGCTTCGGCGTTTTCTTGAGCTTCTTTCATCATCTTATCAATTTCTTCATCAGAAAGACCTGAATCACTCTTGATGGTAATTTTTTGTTCCTTACCAGTACCCTTATCCTTAGCAGAAACGTTAACAATACCGTTTTTATCGATATCAAACGTCACTTCGATTTGTGGCACACCACGAGGTGCAGCAGGAATGTCAGTTAATTGGAAGTTACCTAATGTCTTGTTATCAGCGGCCATTGGACGTTCACCTTGAAGCACGTGAATATCAACAGCTGGTTGGTTGTCTGCAGCAGTTGAGAAGACTTGTGACTTGCTAGTTGGAATCGTTGTGTTCCGATCAATTAATTTAGTGAAGACACCACCCATGGTTTCAATACCAAGTGATAATGGCGTCACATCAAGCAAGACAACATCCTTAACATCACCAGTTAACACACCACCTTGAACCGCAGCACCTAAGGCAACCGCTTCGTCAGGGTTAATTGAGTGGTTAGGTTCCTTTCCAGTCCAGTTCTTAACAGCTTCTTGAACAGCTGGAATTCGAGTTGAACCACCATTTAAGATAACAACGTCCAAATCACTAGCTGAAACACCAGCATCCTTCAATGCGTTTTCGACTGGAATCCGAGTCCGTTCAACTAAGTCAGAAGTTAATTCGTTGAACTTCGCTTGAGTCAACTTTTCTTCCAAGTGAAGTGGGCCATTTTCGCCGGCAGAAATAAATGGCAAGCTAATCGTTGTTTCTGACATTCCAGAAACGTCCTTCTTAGCCTTTTCAGCAGCTTCCTTAAGACGTTGCATTGCCATCTTGTCTTTTGATAAATCGATGCCGTTAGCAGCCTTGAATTGATCGACTAACCAATCCATGACCTTCTTATCAAAGTCATCACCACCAAGGTGAGTATCACCATTTGTAGAAAGCACTTCGAAGACACCATCGCCAAGGTCAAGGACTGAAACATCAAAAGTACCACCACCAAGGTCGTAAACTAAGATCTTTTCATCTTTGTCTTGCTTGTCCAAGCCATATGCCAATGAAGCAGCAGTCGGTTCGTTAATGATTCGCTTAACGTCTAAACCAGCAATTTTACCGGCATCCTTAGTCGCTTGACGTTGGGCGTCATCAAAATAAGCTGGTACCGTGATAACGGCTTCGCTAACTGTATCACCAAGATATGCTTCTGCGTAACTCTTCAAGTGTTGCAAGATGATAGCTGAGATTTGTTGTGGTGTGTACTTCTTACCATCTACGTCAACGGTGTAGTTACCGTCGCCCATGTGGCTCTTGATTGAAACAATCGTGTTAGGGTTAGTAATTGCTTGACGCTTTGCAACTTCACCAACTTGAGGTTCACCATCTTTAAAAGCGACAACTGAAGGTGTTGTACGTGCGCCTTCTGGGTTGGTGATAATCTTTGGTTCGCTACCTTCAAGAACAGCAACTGCAGAGTTCGTTGTTCCTAAATCAATTCCAATAATTTTATTACTTGCCATAAATATTTACCCTCTTTGCGTATTTTTTAAGTCTAGTTCGCGACGGCTACCATTGCTGGTCGTAAAACCCGGTCTTTGAGCATGTAGCCCTTTTGTAGAACTTGAGCAACATGATTTGCGGGAACGTCGTCAGTAGCAGGAACAGTTTGTACCGCTTGGTGCTTTTGCGGATCAAATGGTTCACCTTGTGCCTCAATCTCAGTAACGCCATTCTTGCTGAGTGCTTCATTGAGATGAGTTAAAACAAGTTCAATTCCCTTTTTCAAGGCTAGGCCTTGTTCGTCATCAACTTGCGTTTGGAGCGCTCGCTCAATGTTATCCACGACTGGCAATAAATCATGTGCCAATTGTTGACCATCATACTTGAGTAATGATGCGCGTTCCTTTGCATTTCTAGACTGAATATTCTTAATTTCAGCCTCTGCTCTCAAGTAACGATCTTCAAGAGAAGAAATCTGTTGCTCGAGATCTTTGACTTTCTCAGTCTCTGAAGAATCGGTTGTTTCGGTTTCAGCTGATTCTGTTTGAGTCGTTGACTCTTGATCAGCTGATTCCTCAACCGGTGTATCTGGTGCATCAGAAGCCTTAGCTTCATCGTTCACATTATCTTTGATATTTTTCTCGGATTCTGCCACGGAATGCCCTCCTTTATTCGTCTAAATGACGATAATAGTCAATTAATTTTCTAGCTAATTCGTTCCTAAATGCCCCAACCAAACCAATCATCTTGGAATAAGGCATTCTGGTTGGACCCAACAAAGCAATAATGCCCTGACCATGTGAATCCACATCATAGGTTGCAGTAATTAAACTATAATTCCGCAACAGATCATTGTTAGAAATCTCATCCCCAATCTTGACTTGAATCTGATTGGACGGATTACCTAGAACTTCAGCGAAATCATCTGTGTGATCAATCAACGAGTAGATTGACCTCAACGATTCGATGTCGTTTTGTTCGGAGAAATCTAAGACATTCATCCTACCACCCACGTAAAAGCGTTCTTGGGCTGCTCGAGTTAACACATCGCCAAAAATCTTCAAAAAGCCCTCTGGCTGTTGCATGTATCGACTAATCTCTGCAGGAATCTGGACTTTTAACTTCTCTACGACATCCTTCAACGGCAAACCAACCAGTTGATCGTTAATGAGGCGAACAACCGCCTCAAGTTGATCACTGGTCACGCGATGAGCCACGCTAAACGTCTGATTCTCGACGTCTCCGTTGTCTGTAACCAAAATGGCCATGACTTGACGATTACCCAGTGGCACCAAGCGGAAGCCGCTTAGGCGGCTATCCTTTAGCTCTGGCTTAAGCGTAAAAGTCGTATACGACGTTAAATCCGACAAAATTTTAGCAGACTGTGCCACAATTTCATCAATTTTTTGGAAGTCGCCACCCAAAGACGTCTTAATCAGGTCAATATCATTCGTTTTGGCAACGTCTGGTTTGACCAAATGATCGACATAATACCGATATCCCTGAATCGAAGGTACCCTTCCTGAGGAGGAATGTGTCTTTCGAATCAAACCGGCGTTTTCGAGCACTGCCATTTCATTTCGAATCGTTGCCGAACTAACATGAACTGGCAATTGCTCAACCAATGCTTTAGAGCCGACCGGCATACCATTGTTCGTGTAATCTCTAACAATTGCACGCAGAATCATCTTTTGTCTGTCCGTTAACATGATTTCACCTCTTTTAGCACTCAATTAGGTTAAGTGCTAAGACACATATACAATGTAGCAAACCGATTTTAGAAAGTCAAGAATTTTAGCAATTATATCATACGAGTGCTAAATTTTGAAAAAAGATCTGGTTTGCACTTCATCCTTATTCAATTGCTCAACCAAGGCATCTGCACCTGTGAATTTTTGTTCGCCACGTAAGCGGGTATGCCAACGAACAGTTACATCCTCACCATAGAGGTTCCCCTTGAAATCAAGTAAATAAATTTCAACGGTAACAGGATTATTATCCCCAAACGTTACATCGCGACCAATTGAGGCCATCCCTGGCAGCCATGTGTCACCAACTTTAACTTCCGTTGTATAGATACCAATACCTGGTAACCACTGGTCACTGGGATGTACGATATTAATAGTCGGGAACCCAATTGTTCGCCCTCGTGCGAGCCCGTGAACAACGACTCCCTGCGTTTCGAATGCATATCCGAGCAAATCATTGACCGATTCGATATCACCTTTATCAAGGGCTTCTCGAATGCTACTAGAGCTGATTTTTTGCCCATCAGCATCTTGTTCACCCACTGTTTCAACTTCAAAACGACCAGTAGCATAGTCAGCTAGGTGTGTCATATCGGCATCAGTTCCAGGGGCACCATAAGTATGATCGAATCCTGCCACAACAACTCGGGGGCCAAGTTTTACTAAGTACTGGTTAACAAATTCTTGCGGGTTTAAGGCAGAAAACTGGCCAGTAAAATTCACTAGATAAACTAAATCCACGCCTTGCGCCTCCAACAATGCCATTCGCCGGTCGAACGGGGTAATGTATTGGGTGTCCGCTTTTGTTAGCTGGTGATAAACAATCCCAGGATGATGATCATAGGTAATGGCGGCTAATTTCACACCAAGCTCGTCAGCCTTTGCCCGTGCCACTTTCAATACCTGTTGATGTCCTTTATGAACACCGTCAAAAAAACCCATCGCTAATACAATTGGGCCAGGTTCAACTCGTGATTCATCTAATGGGTGGTGAATTTTAATCACTTTCAAGCCGATTGGCCTCCTTTTTTACTTGTTGCTAATCATTTTAAGTGGCTTATACTGCTTACCATTTTCCATAAGCTGATATAGACACTTAATTTCACCTTCAAAACTCAGCGCAATTACGGGTTCAGTCGATGCCAATTCATTGGCATACATCCAAACACCATTCTGAACGACTCGCCACTGTGCCTCAGTGAGTTTAACCTCTGGATATTTGACCAATGCACGATTAATCGGATAAAGCCAATCGTAGGTAGTCTGTTCAGAAGCAAATAGCTCTTTGATTTCGTCAATAGTCACCGTTTCTTTAACATCAAAACCACCACTCGAAATTCGAGTCAGGTCAGACATAACGGATTCAAGCCCCAGGTGGCGGCCAAAGTCGACTGCAAGTGTTCTAATGTATGTCCCCTTAGAACACTTGACCTCAAAATGAATCTCTTGTTGCCCAGTTTCTTCATCAAAACGAGTCTTACCTAACTGCACAAATGAGTAAATCATCACACTTCGAGCCGGACGTTCTACTGTTTCTCCTGCCCGTGCATATTCATACAATTTGCGGCCATTTACTTTAACCGCTGAATACATAGGGGGAATCTGCGTAATTTCTCCAGTCAGCATAGCCATAACATCGGAAATTTTATCTTCATCAACAGGTTCTTTAAGGGGTGTCCGTTCAACAACCTCACCATCTAGGTCCTCTGTAGTCGTTGAAAAGCCGAGCGTAATGGTACCACGATAGGTCTTACCGAATTCCATTAAATAATCGACGACCTTAGTCGCACTACCAATACAAATTGGTAAAACACCATCGACATTAGGGTCGAGTGTCCCGGAGTGTCCAACTTTTTTTGTCTGTAAAATTTTTCTAAGTTGATTGACGCAATCGTGACTTGTTAAGCCACGTTCTTTATAGAGTGGGATTATTCCATTCAATTGTATTCATTCCTTAGTTAAGATTACGATAATCTCATCAATTATAGCATATTCATTCGTTAATTTCGGTGAAAAAGTCAGCAATCTAGCTGAGTGACTGCTAATCTTAGTTACGCAAAAAAAGTTGCGTTCGGTTAATTCCGACGCAACTTTTTTGATTTATCTATTTTGTTCATCTTGATGAAGCTTATTGAGGAGTTGATCAATATGACTACCGTACTGAACAGATTCATCACGTTCAAACTTTAATTCAGGTGTTTTGAAAATATTCAACCGTGAACCAAGCTCACTTCGAATGAGGCCAGTGGCTTTATCCAAACCTTGTGCTGTCTTTTCAGCAACAGAGGCTTTATCAGATAAAATACTGTAGTAAATTGTGGCTTGTTGTAAATCACCAGTGACTTCAACACCGGTAATGGTGACACCTTCAACTCGTGGATCACGAACACGCTTCAATAGAATGTCCGTTACTTCTTTTTGAATCTCTTGAGTTAATCGACCAATTCGATACTGTGCCATTTAAAATCACCTTTACTTGTTGTTATTCGATTGGAACTTCCTTCATAACGTATGCTTCAACAACATCGCCAACCTTGATATCGTTATAATTTTCAATCGTGATACCAAGTTCGTGACCTTGCTTAACATCCTTAACGTCATCCTTGAATCGCTTAAGACTACCAAGCTTACCTTCGTAAACAACGACGCCATCACGAATCAAACGAACATCACTATCGCGGGAAACATGGCCATCAATAACCATTCCACCAGCAATCGTACCAATCTTCGAAGCCTTGAAGATCTCACGGACTTCGATTTGGCCGATAATTTCTTCTTCGTAAGTTGGTTCTAGCTTACCCTTCATGGCGTGCTCGATTTCATCAATCGCATTGTAAATGACACGGTGAAGGCGGATATCAACGTTATCTTGATCAGCTTGCGACTTAGCTTGTGGCGTTGGTCGAACGTTGAAACCAATAATGATGGCATTACTTGCTTCTGCAAGGGTAACATCACTTTCGTTAATAGCACCAACGGCAGTATGAATGATGTTCACACGAACACCCTCAACTTCAATCTTATTCAGACTTCCTGCTAAGGCTTCTACGGAACCTTGAACATCAGCCTTAATAATAACGTCAACTTCCTTCATTTCGCCCTCTTTCATGCTATCAAAGAGGTTATCAAGGGTGACACGGTTAGTGGCGCTACGTTCCTTCATCAAGGCTTGTTTTGCACGTTCTTCACCAGCAGCACGTGCCGTCTTTTCGTCATCGAAGACGATGAATCGATCACCAGCATCAGGCACATCGTTCAAACCAGTAATTACGACTGGTGTTGAAGGAGTTGCCTTCTTGATGTCCTTACCGTGCTCGTTGGTCATCGTCCGGACCTTACCAAATGTGCTACCGACAACGATTGGATCTCCAACGTGCATCGTTCCTTGTTGAACGAGTAACGTGGCCACTGAGCCTCGACCTTGGTCAAGTTCAGCTTCAATGACTGATCCGGCTGCATGTTGCTTAGGGTTAGCCTTTAATTCCATCACTTCTGCTTGAAGTAAAATCATATCCAACAATTCGTCGATATTTTGGCCAAACTTAGCTGAAATTTGAACGAAAATGGTGTCGCCACCCCAGTCTTCTGGAATCAAACCGTATTCAGTTAATTGTTCGATAACGTGGTTTGGATTTGCACCTGGTTTATCAATCTTGTTCACAGCCACGATGATTGGTGTCTTCGCAGCCTTCGCATGATTGATCGCCTCAATCGTTTGTGGCATGACACCATCATCAGCAGCAACAACCAAGACCGTAATATCGGTAATATCAGCACCACGAGCTCGCATCTCCGTGAAGGCAGCATGTCCTGGTGTGTCCAAGAAGGTAATGGTTTTGTCATTGTGCTTGAGTTGGTAGGCACCAATAGCTTGGGTAATCCCACCGGCTTCACCCTCAGTAATGTGAGAATGACGCAAGTGGTCCAACAAGGTCGTCTTACCATGGTCAACGTGACCCATGATAGTAACAACTGGAGGACGATTCTCAAGGTAGTCAGTGTTGTTGGCTTCCTCTTCGAAGAAAGTATCGATATCGGAAACATCCACTTCAACCTTTTCTTGTGCTTCAATGCCGTAATCAGCAGCCAAAATTTCAATCGTATCCTTGTCCAGTGATTGGTTTTGGTTAACCATTACGCCCAACATGAATAACTTCTTCACGATTTCGGTTGCGTCACGGTGAAGGACTTTGCTCAAGTCTTGTGCGTTCATCCCCACTGAATATTGTAAGACATCTGGCAAGGCACGTTCCTTACGTTCAGGTGCACCCTTGCTCTTATTAACATCTTTAATTCGTTGGTTCTTGCTGCTGTATTTGCTTGCTAAATTATTGTTGTTTCGGCGACGATTATTCTTGTTGTTACGGTTATTCCGGCGGTTATTATTGCCACCACCGTTACCGTTATTCAAACTGCCACCAAAACGACCAGCACCACTATTACGGTCTGAACCACTATTGTTGTTAGACGGGCGACTATTTGAAGTGTTCCGGTTACCAGTGTTGCTCCGGTTAGCAGAACTACTTTGGTTAGAACGGCCTTGTTGACTAGAAGCTGGACGTGAACTCCCTTGGCTTGAACGATTTTGTTGACTAGAAGCTGGACGTGAGCTACTTTGACTGCGATTGGCAGACTGTTGGTGGTTATTCGTCGCAGGCTTCTTTGCAGCTGCTGGCTTCGTAGAAGTTGATTGTGCTGTGGCTGCAGGCTTTGAAGCTGGCTTGGCAGACGTTGCTGCTTTTGCTGGCTTACCCTTACCTTGGAATTTTTCTCTTAATTGACGCTCTTCATTGTCACCAATAGTTGACATATGATTTTTGGCGTCAAATCCTTTTTCTTGTGCTGCATCGAGTAGTTGTTTGCTGGAAACGTTTAATTCTTTTGCTAATTCATAAATTCGTTTTTTCCCCATAACTTCACTCTCCTTTATTATTTCGATAGTTCTATTAATCTTTTGGCGAAGTTGGCATCATTTACTGCAACTACTGTTCGTTGGAGGCCAATGGCACTTCCAATCTGATTTTTATCAAAATCCGCAATGACGGGTACTTTATAAAAACTGGATTTGTCAGTTAGTTTCTTTGCAGACGCAGCTCCAGTATCAGCCGCTAGTACAACTAACTGAACCGATTGTTTTCGAATGGCTTTAAGTACGAGGTCTTCACCCAAAACGAGCTTGCCTGCGCGTTGTGCCATTCCCAAAAAGTTTAAGAACGCATCGTTATTTTTCATCTTGAAATAGTTCTTTTCTGGCTTGTTGATGATCAACGTATTCAATTAATTCATCGTAAAAGCTATCCGGAATGCTGACTTCAAATACCTTATCAAACGTCCGTTTTTGCTTAGCTTTCTTTGCGACCGCCACATCTAGTGAAACGTATGCACCACGACCCGCCTTTTTACCAGTGGGATCCAATGAGACTTGACCTTCCTTATCGCGAACGACACGGACCAATTCTCGCTTAGGTGCCATTTCACCAGTCACAATATCCTTTCGTAGTGGAACCTTACGCTGTTTCATGATTAAGACCTCCTCAAGCTAGCTATCAATTATTCTGCGTCTTCAGGTGCTGATGGTTCATCGTCTGCTGGTTCTGAAGCTGCTCTATCAGAAAATAGGCCTTCAGCTTCACTTTCAGACTTGATATCAATCTTGAAGCCAGTTAATTTAGCAGCTAAACGGGCGTTTTGCCCACGTTTACCAATGGCCAATGACAATTGATAATCAGGCACGATTACCGTGCAAGCTCGTTCATTGTTTTCGTCAAAAATAACGTCCACCACTTCAGCAGGGTTTAAGGCATTAGCAATGAATTTTGCTTGATCGTCTGTCCATTCAACAATGTCCATGTTCTCGCCACCTAATTCGTTGACGATAGTTTGAACCCGTTGCCCTTTTGGTCCAACACTGGTTCCAACTGGATCAATATCTGAACTATTTGATCGAACAGCAACCTTAGCACGGTCACCGGCTTCACGAGCAATTGAAACAATCTCAACAGTTCCATCATAAATCTCTGGGACTTCTTCTTCAAATAATCGCTTCAATAAACCTGGTGCAGTCCGACTAACAAACACTTGAGGACCCTTTGCAGCGTTGTCTACTTCGGTCACATAAACTTTAATACGATCGTGCATCCGGTAAGTTTCGTTTGGCATTTGGTCTTGGTGACCCATTACTGCTTCTACGTTACCAAGGTTAACATAAACAAATCGGTGATCTTGGCGTTCAACCTCACCCGTAATGACTTCGTTTTCGTATTGGCTGTATTGATCAAAGATAATTGACCGTTCAGCTTCACGAACCCGTTGCATGATTACTTGCTTGGCAGTTTGTGCCGCAATGCGACCAAAGTTCTTTGGCGTAACTTCAAACTTGATGTCGTCATCCAATTCGTAGCCACGGTTGATACCCGTTGCTTCTTCCAAGCTCACTTCTAAACGAGGATCAACAACATCTTCAACAACCTTCTTGACTGCATAGACATGAACATCGCCCTTTTTCTGGTCAAACTCTACAGCAACGTTCTGTGCTTGTCCATAGTTGCGCTTGTAAGCTGAAGCTAAAGCAGCTTCCAGTGCATCAATGACAATTTCTTTTTTGATGCCCTTTTCTTCTTCAAGTGAAGTCAGAGCATTCATTAATTCTTTACTCATTAGTAATCGTTCTCCTCAATTAAAATTTGATGGCTAGGCGGGCTTTAGCAATGTTTTCACGTGGAATCGTGATTTCACTAATGCGTCCCTTTTGATTGATTTTCATCGTCAATTCGTCTTCAGTGACACTCAATAAGTCACCTTCGAAGGCCTTAGCCTTTTTAATTTGTTGATACAGTGAAACATGAATATATTTGCCGACTGCATTTTGGTAATCCGTTTCCTTCTTCAAGGGCCGTTCTGCACCAGGCGAAGAAATCTCTAAGAAGTAGGCCTGTGGAATAGGATCAGGGTCAATTGAGTCTAATTTCTCACTTAACTCATCACTAACCATGGCACATTCTTCGATAGTGATACCACCGGGCTTATCAATAAAGACCCGCAAGTACCAGCCATCTCCTTCTTTGACAAATTCTGCGTCCACTAATTCAAAATGATGACCATCCAGAATTGGATTTACTAATTGCGTAACCGTTTCAACGACACTACTCACACTCAAGCCTCCACTACTTAATTTTTGCAATAAAAAGAGCGAGCATCGCTGCTCACTCCCTTCGAGTTTTAGTTAATAGATATACAATACCACAAATCTTTGAAAAACTCAATGAAAGACCTACATATCAAACAAGCTTAACTGATTTTCGTCAGGTAACTCATCCAACACGCCGTTTGCAGTCATAAAGTCAATTAGGGTTTTGGAAACCTTACCTCGCTTAGCTAAGTCTTCTTTGGAAATAAACGGCTTATCTTCACGAGCGGCAACAATTTGCTTAGCGGCGTTAGAACCTAACCCAGGAGCAGAATCAAATGGCGCAATCAAGGTATTTCCTTCAATCAACCATTCAGACGCATCAGAGCGATTGATATCAATCATCTTGAAGTCAAATCCTCGTTCTAACATCTCGTTGGCTAGTTCTAGAACCGTTAACAAATTCTTATCCTTAGCTGACGCATCATTACCTTGATCGTTAATTTCCTTCATCCGTGCCTTCACAGCTTCTTTACCACGGGACATCGCGACGATATCAAAATCCTCAGCCCGGACCGAGAAGTAAGCAGCATAGTAAATGATCGGGAAATAAACTTTAAAGTAAGCCACTCGAAGTGCCATCAGAATATAGGCTGCCGCATGGGCCCGAGGGAACATATATTTAATCTTCAAACAAGATTGAATGTACCAGTCGGGTACATCAGCCTTCTTCATTTCAGCTTGCCAATCATCCGGAATTCCTTTACCCTTCCGCACATGTTCCATGATTTGGAAGGCCATTTCAGAATCCAACCCCCAGTGAATTAAGTCGGTCATGATGTTATCACGACAACCAATCACGTTGGCGATAGTGGCAGTCCCATTTTTGATGAGCTCTTCGGCATTGCCTAACCACACATCGGTTCCGTGTGAAAGTCCAGAAATTTGTAGGAGTTCTGAATAATTCTTAGGATGAGTAGCTTCTAACATGCCTCGAACAAATCGAGTCCCAAACTCAGGAACACCTAACGTTCCCGTTTTTGAATTAATTTGCTCAGGAGTCACCCCAATCGTGTCAGTGCCAGAAAACAAGCCCATCACACCAGGGTCATCCATTGGAATTGACTGTGGATCGATACCTGATAAATCTTGGAGCATTCTGATCATTCGAGGATCATCATGGCCCAGAATATCAATTTTTAAAATGTTGTCATGAATCGAATGGAAATCAAAGTGGGTGGTTTGCCAAGCGGCATTTTGGTCATCAGCCGGATACTGAATTGGTGTGAAATCATAGATATCCATGTAGTCCGGCACAACAATAATTCCGGCTGGATGTTGACCGGTCGTCCGTTTGACACCAGTAGCACCCTTTGCTAGCCGATCAATTTCAGCATTTCGAAAGTTTTGTTCTGTATCACGTTCGTAGGCTTTAACATACCCATACGCGGTCTTATCCGCAACCGTTCCAATCGTTCCGGCTCGGTAGACGTTCTTCTCACCAAACAAGACCTTCGTGTAGTTATGAGCGATAGGTTGGTAGTCTCCCGAGAAGTTTAAATCAATATCGGGAACCTTGTTTCCGGTAAATCCTAAGAAAGTTTCGAACGGAATATCATGGCCATCACCAATCATGTCCGTGCCACAATTTGGGCAAGCTTTTCTTGGTAAATCATAGCCGGAGCTGTACTCACCCTTTGTATAGAAGTGAGAATACTGACAGTTTGGACAACGGTAATGAGGTGGCAATGGATTCACTTCGGTAATTCCAGTTAAAGTAGCGACTAAACTAGACCCAACCGAACCACGAGATCCGACTAAGTACCCGTCTTTGTTACTTTTGGCAACCAGACGCTGGGCAATCAAGTAAATCACAGAGAATCCATTTCCGATAATACTCTTCAATTCCTTATCCAACCGTTGCTGAACAATTTCAGGAAGTTCCTCGCCGTAAAATTCGTGAGCGGTTCTCATTGTCCGCTCTTCGATTTCTTGCTCGGCACCTTCCATTTTTGGTGTATATAATTTGTCCTTCAAAGGATGGACTTCATCAATTGAGTCGGCAATTTGATTAGTGTTTGTCACAACGATCTTCTGAGCAACATCTTCGCCAAGGAAAGCAAAATCAGCTAGCATTTCATCAGTTGTTCTGAAATGAACATCAGGTAATTCTTGCCGGTTTAGCGGATTGGCGCCACCTTGAGAATGAATTAAAATTTTCCGGTAGATATAGTCTTCTGGGTTTAAAAAGTGAACATCCCCAGTTGCGACAACTGGCTTGTCTAATTCTTCACCGAGCTTCACGATATTAGCGATGATTTCTTCCAGATGCTTCTTATTCTGAATGAGGCCACTCTCAATTAGTGGTTGATAGGCAGCGTGAGGTTGAACTTCCAAGTAATCATAATACTTGGCAACCTTCACTGCTTCATCCCAGCCCTTTTGCATCATTGCCGTGAAAACTTCACCCGAATCACACGCTGAGCCAACAATCAATCCATCACGTAGTTGGGTTAGTTGACTGCGCGGTACTCGCGGCACTCGGTAATAGTACTCAACATTCGACAGGGAAACCAGTTTAAACAGATTTTTAAGCCCTTCTTGGGTCTTAGCCAAAATGATTGCATGCGAAGGCCGAGCGTGCTTATAAGCATCGTTATCGCTCATATGATGGTTGAGTTCATCATGAAATTGGATTCCATATCGATCTTCAGCATCTTTCAAGAAGAGATAATTAAGGTGTCCTGTCGTTTCCGCATCATAAATAGCTCGGTGATGGTGTTCCAAGGCAACTTTAAATTTCTTAGCCAAGGTATTTAAACGATAACCCTTTAGCGTTGGGTACAAGAATCGGGCCAGTGTCAACGTATCGATAATTGGATTTTCAATTTCTGGCATGTCATGGCGACGATAACCAGTATTCATAAATCCGATATCAAACGTCACGTTATGACCGACAACAATCGCATCGCCAATAAACTCACGGAAAAGTCTGAAAACTTCTTCCTCGGACTTTGAGCCACGAACCATATCGTCAGTAATACTAGTCAGTTCAGTCGTTTGTTCAGAAAGATGGAAGCCAGGATCAATAAACTCTTCAAATTGGGCAACTACATTTTTATCTTGCATTTTGACTGCCGAAAGCTCGATAACCTTATCGTAAATAGCAGACAAACCCGTCGTTTCCACGTCAAAAATGACGTAGGTTGCGCCCTTTAACGGGACGTGCTTATCGTTGTACCCAATAGGCACACCATCATCTACTAGATTAGCTTCAACGCCATAAATCATCTTGACGCCATTTTTAGCTGCTGAGTTAAATGCGTCTGGGAAGCCCTGTACACCAGCATGATCCGTGATTGCGATTGCAGGTTGACCCCAGGCTTTTGCTTGCTTGACGTAATCGGCAATATTATTAGTCGCGTCCATTTGACTCATCGTGGTATGCAGATGCAATTCCACTCGTTTTTGGTCTTCTGGCGCCGTATCATGTCTAGATTCGTGCTTAACCTGATTAATGTCAAACGCGTTCAACGTCAATTCACGCATAAAGTTGTCTTCTTGCACGCTACCTCGAACTTTAACCCAGTCACCCTCGTTAAAATCTGCAAACAAAGCCTCATCGGAATCATCACGAGAGAACTTTTTAGCAACGATGGACGATGTATAATCGGTAATTTTCAGGGTGAGTAACTGGCGTCCAGATCTGAGAACTCGAACTTCCTTATCAAAAACGTAGCCCTCAATCACCACTGAACGCTCTTCTTCCTGAATATCAACTAGACGCATGATATCTTCGGAATCCTTGATCTTACGGCCAATTTGGCCTAAGCCAGCAGGTGCAGTCCCAGCCGCACTCCGTTTAGTATTCGCCTTTTCAATTGCTACTTGGGCCTTTTGAGCTAATTCCGCATCATTCTTCTCTTTTTGCCGCTTAAACTCTTGAATCTTTTCTTGAGAAGCGGTTTCATCCACCATAGTATGAATCGAAAACTTAGGAAAACCCACACTAACGTATTTAGCTTCAATTGGACCCAAGGCTTGACCCGTGAGAAAATTTTTCACGATTTCATTTTCGGCCAATAAGGTTACTCTCGAATCGGTTAGTGTTGGCACCTGATGATTACAAAGTTCTTGCTTCATCGATGATGAAATGCCACTGTTGTTAACTACCCATTCCCAATAGTCGCCAAGCGTTTGCGTTGTGAGTTCTGGCTGGCGAGTTTGAATCGTGTAGTCAACCTGAGCAATGGAATGGAAGGCAATGTTTAATTGGTTTTGAAAGTTCAAAAATGCATTGAAAGGTAACACGTGGTCAAATTCAAAGAAAAAATGCCAAATTTTTGACTGCTCATGAACTTCCAGCTTCTTAATTTCTGCATCTTTGAAGTAGTCTTGTTCCGCTTGATCGGCTAAATCAAGTTGTTCAAGCAGTTTTACAAATAGTTCGTGATTGTTCAATGCCACAATATTGACCTCCTGTTTTGTAAAAACGGCATATGTGAGCTATGTAGAAAAACCTGAGAAGAATCCTCAGGTTTCTAACTTAATTATCTGATTTGAGTAAAATACTGATGGTGTCGACTAACTCGGCAGTTTTCACTTCGAGTGTCTCACCAGTTTTGCGAATCTTAATTTCAACGATGCCCTCAGCAGCCTTCTTACCAACTGTGATTCGCAATGGAATCCCAATTAAATCGGAATCTGCAAACTTGACACCGGCCCGTTCTTTACGGTCGTCAATCAAAGTTCGGTAATCAGCATCTTGTAACTGTTGATCAATTTCTTCAGCAATTGTCATTTGCTCTTCATTCTTTGCATTAACCGGAATGACGTGAATGTCAAATGGTGCCACCGCTCTTGGCCATACCAATCCATTTTCGTCCGCGTTTTGTTCAGCAATTGCAGATAGCAAACGACTAACCCCGATACCATATGATCCCATAATAACGGGTACGTTGCGACCATTTTCATCTAATACTTCGGCATGCAATGATTCAGAATAACGACTCCCAAGCTTGAAAATGTGTCCAATTTCGATTCCGCGAGTAAACTTCAGAACGCCTGAGCCATCAGGTGAAACGTCACCTTCCTGAACAAGACGGAAATCGTTAACTTCATCAATTCTAAAATCACGCTCTGGATTGACGTTAATGTAATGGAAACCATTCTCATTTGCACCAACAGACACATTTACCATATCTTGTACATATTTATCGGCCAGAATTTTCACATCTTCAGAAGCGCCAACTGGTCCTAATGAGCCAAACGAAGCTCCCAAGAATTCTTGAGCTTGGTCATCCGTCGCCATCTCCAGAGAATCAGCTCCCAGGAAGTTTTTGACTTTCACATCATTAACTTCGTGGTCACCGCGAACTAGCACTAATACTGGTGCTTCATCCGCAATGAATAGAACTGATTTAATCAATTGATCTGAATTGATTTCGAAAAATTTGGCAACTTCATCAATCGTTTTGGCATTTGGCGTCTCAACTTTTGTTAATTTCAAAGGCGCAACATGTGACTTGTTTGGGACATACAAGCTTTTCGCCATTTCTAGGTTAGCCGCGTAATCAGAAGCATCTGAGTACACAATGGTATCTTCCCCAACGGGAGCAATTGCGGAAAATTCTTTAGAATCCTTACCGCCCATTGCACCAGCATCCCCAATAATCGTCCGATAATCCAAACCGATTTGGTCAAAAATGGCAGTGTACGCTTTTTCCATTTGATTAAAGACCGTGTCTAAGTCTTCGTTATTAGCCGAGAATGAATAAGCATCCTTCATGATAAATTCACGACCACGTAACAAGCCATAACGAGGGCGATCCTCGTCGCGATACTTAGGTTGAATTTGGTATAAAGTTAATGGCAACTTTTTGTATGACTTGATTGAATCACGAACAAGCGTTGTGAACGTTTCTTCGTGAGTAGGTCCCAAAATGAAGTCCGTGTCATGCCGATTTTTAAATTTGAACAATGTATCACCGTATGTAGCATAGCGTCCAGATTCTTGCCACAATGAAGCAGGCAGAACGGCTGGCGCTAACATTTCAACGGCATCAATTTTTTCCATTTCTTTGCGAATGATGGACTCGATGTTCATCAACACACGATAAGCGAGAGGCAAGTAAGCATACATTCCTGCCGTCACCTGGCGAATGTAGCCACCACGAAGCATCATTTGATGACTGATGGCTTCTGCGTCACTCGGAACTTCCTTTAGTGTCGGAATAAGCATTTTTGACTGTTTCATTTTCTATTAATCCCCTCTACTACTTCAAATCTCTAATTTAAGAAATATCGTTCGATGTCGTTCCACGTGACCAAAACCATTAACAGCAGCAAGAAACCAACGCCAACTAATGTTATAGCAGTTTCCACATTCTGTGATAACGGCTTACGACGAATCCCCTCAATGAAGTTCAATAATATTTTACCACCGTCAAGTGCCGGAATTGGTAGCAAGTTAACAATTCCCAAGTTTAGAGACAAGAACGCTAGGAAGTATAAAACACCACTAACCCCGCCTTGAGCTGCTTGAGACGTATTGGCAAAAATGGCAACCGGTCCCCCAAGATCATTGAGACTAAAATGACCAGAAACCATGTTCCAAAGTGCCGCAAACAACGCCATTGCCATATTCCACGTTTGTGTAAATCCTGAAATTAAAATACTACCAATATCAGTTTTCATATAACGATTAATACCAATAACACCAACCGTTTGGCCTGATTCTTTGACCTTTTTAGGTGTTACCGTGAGGGTCTGATCCTTACCACTACGATCAACGGTAAGCTTAGTTTGCTTTCCGCCCTGCTTTTGAATGGCAGTCGCTAATTGCGTCCAAGTTTTGGTCGCTTTATTGTTAACTGCAACCACCTTGTCACCAGTCTTCATCCCAGCCTTTGCTGCGACGGATGTCTGATCTTCCACCTTAACTTGGTTAGAATTAGATGGCACACCACCTAAAGCAAACGAAAATAACGTGAAAACGACGATTGCTAAAATAAAGTTATTCATTGGACCAGCAAAGTTAGTCATCAAACGATGGCCTAAACTAGCTGACTGAAATTGAACGTCTTTGGGCGCAATTTGCACCTCAGTACCATCTGATTCAATAATAGTGGCATCATGATCAACCGGGTAACGCTTCAGTTCTTCTTCGTTCCCGTTTTCGTAGCCTTCAATCCACAAGTCATTCTCAAGATCCGAGCCCGAAACTTCCAGCGGAATTCCGTTGAATAACGTTGTTTTTTTACTTGCGTTAATTCGTTCCACTTTACCCGACTCGCCAATATATAAGCTGACAGGAGTCCCGGGTTTTAGTTCTTCGCCCTCATCTTCTTCACTACCAGCCATGCGAACGTAACCACCCAATGGCAACAGTCTAATGGTATAAGTTGTTCCGTTGGCTCGATGATAAAAGAGTTTTGGTCCCATCCCTACTGAAAATTCGCGAACGAGAATTCCAGACTTTTTGGCAAAGTAAAAATGACCAAATTCATGGACAATCACTAAAATTCCAAAAACGATAATGAACGTTATGATCGTTGTAATCAATAGCATCTACCTTCCAATTCTGAGTGTTCTTTCCCATCAGGATACATGACATGTGCCTTCCGGGCAAGTCCACGGATTTCTAAATCAATGCGAAGAGATGCATCAATGGTAGCACAATAATCAAACTGTCAAAACGATCCAAAATACCGCCATGACCTGGAAGAATCTTACCAGAATCCTTCACGCCATAGAAACGCTTCAAAGCGGATTCAATTAAATCACCAAATTGACCAGCAATGGATAAGATCAACGTGATTAAAATCATCAAGAAAATATTGTATTGGCCAACTGAGAAAATTGCAGCGTAAATGCTAACAATAATTACAGCTGCCACTGTTCCCCCAATAGAGCCTTCCCAAGTTTTGTTAGGGCTAATTGCTGGTGCTAACTTATGCTTACCAAGTTTACGGCCAATCATGTAGGCGCCACTATCGGTAATCCACACCGTGAACAAGGCATAGAAAAGCATTGCCAAGCTGGTATCACGAGCCGCAATAAAATAGTGGAACCCAGTACCAATGTAGAGTAATCCTAACGTAATGACGGCTGCATCATCAAACGTGAATCGATTTTTAGACATGACCGTTCTCAGCAGCAACAGCAGAATCAATAAATAAACCAAGTAAGTGGCTGATAAATGTCCTGGTAAATTGCTAAACCAGCCATCTGGTGAAATAAGCAGTAAGACCGCCAATCCAGAAAAAATCGCTTCAGGTGAAACTAATAACTTCTTTTTCATAATTAGCACTTCAGATAATGCAACTGCACCTAAAACCAATGCGGCAATGTCTATCCAAATGCCACCAGCGATAATGATTGGGATGAAAATAATCAGCGCAATCACTGCAGTAATGACTCGTTGTTTCAAGGCGACAACCCCCTAATGAACTATTTTTTATTAAGTCCACCATAGCGACGATGGCGACTTTGATAAATCTTGATGGTATCAATTAATGTTTGTTGACCAAAATCAGGCCAGTGATCTTGCACAAACACAAATTCGCTGTAAGCAATTTGCCAGAGCAAGAAGTTTGAAATCCGCTCTTCCCCTGATGTACGCACCAATAAATCTGGATTACTATATGGTGCCAATCCATGAGTCATCAAGTGCTGTTCAATCGTTTCCTGAGAAATGGCTTCTGGTGATAACTGTCCGGCTTGGACTTCCTTGGCAATCTGCTGAACCGCAGTTGTAATTTCTGCTTGGCTCCCATAATTTAACGCAAAGTTAAGCACCATCCCAGTGCAATCTTTAGTATCTTCAATGGCCTTATTAACCACGTCTCTGGTGGCATCTGGCAGTTCATCAATATAGCCCATCACATTCACGCGTACATTATTCTTAATGAGGTCAGGAATAAACGTATTAAAAAAAGTAACGGGTAGCTTCATGATGTAGTTCACTTCATCTTTTGGCCGCTTCCAATTTTCAGTCGAAAATGCATAAAGCGTCAAAACTTTAACGCCCAAATCACTGGCTGCTTTGGTAATCTTTTTAACCGTATTCATACCCTGTTTATGCCCGGCAATTCGAGGAAGGTGCCGCTTTTGTGCCCACCGACCATTACCATCCATAATGATAGCGATATGCTCAGGAATGTTTGTCATATCAAGTTCTTCATCTAATTGTGTCTGATCTAATGAAACCATATAGACCCTCCAAATTAAAAACGGGATTGGAATAAGTCCAGTCCCATTTTTTGACTTTTCTTACTGAATCAAGCGCCATTCACCACGATTTGCGTCTACTAGTGTGTTGAAATACTGTAACACACGATTGGCATCCTCGGGGCTCTGTGCACCTAGCATGTTTAATCCGGTACCAGTTGGAATTGCTTCTGAAAAATCGGTAATCTCATTTTCATTCTCGATGGTTGCTTGAGAAAAGGCCACAATCCAGTCTTCACCAATCAACTGAGTAATCAAGAAAAACAAGTTGAAGTTCTCGTTAATGTACACGGGTTGGGTATATACCCCATCTTGGATGGCGTGTAGCTCATTACCGTTATAGTTTAAAACTTGAAGATTCTCTGCATTGACACCCTCGTTAAGACGAAAAACCATCTTTTCAAATTCTGGTGTCCCAGGGGTAATTTCTTGGTCCATTTCTTCATTGTTCTCGTTATTTTCGGACATGCACTATTCCTCCTGATTCGTAGATTAGCCGTTCATAATTTCTTTTTCTTTATCATCAGCAATCTTGTCCATATTTTTAGCCGAGTCATCGGTAATTTTTTGGACTTGCTTTTCAAGATCGTGGAGGTCATCATCAGTAATCTCACTATTCTTGTGAGATTTCTTTAATTTGTCCATGGCATCGCGACGCACGTTACGTAAGGCAACTTTACCTTGTTCAGTCGTAGCCTTAACTTGTTTAGCTAATTCTTTCCGTCGCTCCTCAGTCAATTGAGGAATGACGAGTCGAATCGTATCACCATCATTGGCTGGGTTAATCCCAAGATCGGATTCCAAAATTCCTTTTTCGATATCTTCAAGAGCCGATTTGTCAAATGGTGAGACCATAATAACTCGTGGTTCTGGAATTGTGATAGAAGCAACTTGATTGATTGGTGTTGGCGCACCATAGTAGCTCACCATAACACGATTCAATAAACTTGCATTCGCGCGGCCGGCACGAATGGTTCCAAGTTCACGCGATAAGGCTTGCTCTGCTTTTTTCATTTTATCTTTTGCTTCGTCTAAAACGGCGTTTGCCATGCTATTTCCCCCTTACTGTTGTTCCAATATTGTCGCCTTCAACGACCTTCTTGATATTACCTGGTTGATTTAAGTTGAACACAACCAACGGAATATCGTTGTCCATCGACAATGTACTTGCTGTCGAATCCATAACCTTTAGTCCATTGTTAATGATATCCATTTGAGTCAAAGAATCAAACTTTTTGGCGTTCGGATCTAACTTAGGATCAGCAGAATAAATACCATCGACCCCATTCTTAGCCATCAAAATAGCATCTGCATTGATTTCCGCTGCGCGTAAAGCTGCAGTCGTATCAGTGGAGAAGTATGGGCTACCTGTACCACCGGCGAAAATGACAACCCGTTCCTTTTCCAGGTGACGAATTGCCTTTCTTCTAATGTATGGTTCAGCAATTGCTCGCATTTCGATTGAGGTTTGAACCCGAGTAGGCACACCTAAAGATTCTAAGTTGTCTTGTAAGGCTAATGCGTTCATGATGGTTGCTAACATGCCAATATAATCGGCTTGTGAGCGTTCCATCCCCATTTGGGCACCTGATTCACCGCGCCACATATTACCACCACCAACAACAATGGCAATTTGTAATCCTAATTTGTAAACGTCTCTAATTTCTTGAGCAACTTCTTTGATGACTGGTGGGTGAATACCAAAGCCTTGGTCACCAGCTAAGGCCTCTCCACTAAGTTTAAGTACTATCCGTTTGTATTTAAGATCCGACATCGTGATCCTCCTATCGATTTCTTAGTCAATTCTATCATAATCAGCTTTAGGTAAACAGTGTTGACGTGATTAGTTTACCGAATTTTACTCAAAAAAAAGATGTACACCACGTGCACATCTCATGTGATTCAAAAATTAACCGTTGATTTGGCTGTTAACTTCATCTTCAAAGTTAACTTCCTTCTTTTCAATACCTTCACCAACTTCAAAACGAACGAATGACTTCAACTTGCCACCCTTTGAAGCAACGTATTGGTTAACAGTTTGATCTGAATCCATAACGAATTCTTGGTCTGCCAAACTGATTTCTGAAAGGAACTTGCGAAGACGACCATCGACCATCTTTTCGACGATGTTTTCTGGCTTACCTTCGTTCAAGGCTTCCTTCTTAAGAACTTCGCGTTCGTGATCTAAACGTTCTGATGGAATGTCATCACGAGAAACGAATTCTGGGTTAACGGCAGCAACGTGCATTGCAACGTTCTTAGCGACTTCTTCATCTGCACCTTCAAGTGTTACCAAGGCAGCGATTTGGCCACCATTGTGAAGGTATGCGCCGAAGACTTCGCCATCACTCTTTTCAACAACTTCAAAACGACGAAGCGTCACTTTTTCACTTGTTACTTGAGTTGTTTCAACGATAGCTTCTTTGACAGTACCGTTGTTAGTCTTAAGCTCGAGTGCAGCATCAACATCAGCTGGCTTTTCAGCAGCGATTGCTGCGGCAATTTCGTCAACTAAGTTCTTGAAAGTGTCGTTAGTTGCAACGAAGTCAGTTTCTGAGTTCACTTCAACAACAGCAGCAGTGTTATCCTTAACGGCGATTTGTGCCAAACCGTTGGCAGCAACGTTACCGCTCTTCTTTTCAGCCTTAGCAATACCCTTTTCACGTAAAAAGTCGATAGCCTTTTGAATGTCACCGTCGGTTGCAACGAGGGCCTTCTTAGCGTCCATCATACCAACGCTGGTTTGGTCACGTAATTCTTTAACTTGCTTTGCAGTAATAGCCATAATGTATGGTCTCCTTTGAATTCAAAATAAAAAGCTGGTTTAAAACTCAGGCCTATGAGGTCCCAAAATTTTAAACCAGCCTAAGCGATTTTTAAAATTGTAAAAAACTAAGTTTCTTACTCAGCGTCAGCAGTTGCTTCAGTTGAGTCAGTGTCAGTTCCTTCGTTTTGCTTAGCTTCAGCAGCTTCGCCTTCTTCACCTTGGTTACCTTCAACTATAGCATCTGCCATCTTTGCAGTAATCAAACGAACGGCACGAATAGCATCGTCGTTGGATGGGATAACAACATCGATTTGATCTGGGTCGGTGTTCGTATCAACCATGGCAACAATCGGAATGTTAAGCTTTTGAGCTTCCTTAACAGCGATTTGTTCCTTACGAGGGTCAACGATGAACATTACGTCTGGAACCTTAGGCATATCTTCGATACCACCAAGGAAACGTTCAAGCTTGTCAGCTTGCTTGTTCAAAAGTGCAACTTCCTTCTTAGGAAGACGATCGAATGTACCATCAGTAGCCATCTTCTTAAGTTCCTTAAGACGCTTGATACGAGTTTGAATCGTATCCCAGTTAGTCAATGTTCCACCTAACCAACGGTGGTTAACGTAGAATTGACCGGCACGAACTGCTTCTTCAGCAATGGCATCTTGAGCTTGCTTCTTTGTACCAACGAAAAGTACAACGGCACCCTTTGATGCTTCGTCCTTCATAAAGTTGTAAGCTGAGTCAATCAACTTAACCGTCTTTTGTAAATCAATAATGTAAATACCGTTACGTTCCGTAAAGATGTATTGTTTCATCTTTGGGTTCCAACGACGTGTTTGGTGACCGAAGTGGACACCAGCTTCAAGCAATTGTTTCATAGAAATGACAGCCATAATAAGCCTCCGTAAAATAGTTTTTTCCTCCCCTAAGCTCAGCTTCCAAAATCACCCAACTAGTTGAGCACCGATTCTGGAATCACTTAAGGTGTGAATTGATGTTTTTAACACCGAGAAATATTATAACTAAATTACTGAGCTTTAGCAACTAATTCTTTTGAAAACCTATTGAATTGAAAACCGCTTGACAAAACTTGCAATGTATTACAATTATGTTACACTGTTTCTTATCTTGAATGGAGGCAGTACACATGATTAAAGCTATCGTCTTTGATGTAGATGATACTTTGTATGATCAAGCTCATCCCTTTGAACAAGCAATCGATTCTGTGCTCAAGCCAGAAGATCATCGACTACTTAGTTTACGAGAAGTGTTTAACCAATTCCATAGTGAAGCCAACATCCTACCATTGGATCAAAAAAAGCTTTCAATTGAGCAATTTTTAACCACCAAGCTTAATGAAACGTTGGCTAGCCTTGGACTACCCATATTCACTCCGAGTGAACTAGACGAGTTTTGGACTCATTACACAAATAAACTTTCCGAGATTCATCTTTTTCCGAAGTTTACACAATTATTTGACGAATTAAGTGAATTTTTTAAACTGGGAATTATCACCAACGGTTCTGTGGACCGGCAAATGGCTAAGATGACCCAGCTACGTCTCTTTAATTGGGTTAACCGCGAGAACGTTCTGATTTCGGAAGAAGTTGGTCTCGAAAAGCCGGACCCTCGGATTTTTACGGCGATGAGCCGAAAACTTGAGGTCAGTCCTAGCGAAGTCGCATATGTCGGTAACCGTTATGATTTAGACGTTCGTGGTGCCAAAAAAGCTGGTTGGCATGCCTTTTGGTTCAATCATCGCGAACTTGAGGAATCGAACGGCGATATCGTTGCAGACCAAACGGTTTCGTCGCCAGAGGAATTAATTGAATTACTCGAAGCAGTTGCAAAAATAAGTGAATAATCAGTAATTCTTGAAGATAACTCGTCAACATGCGTGTTATCTTTTTTTGTAACAAAAAAGAGTACGATTACTCGTACCCCTTCTTGACTTTAATCATTACATTTCAACAATATCGTCAGCCGTTCCTGTTTCGATAAGTTGTTTGTTGTTGTTAAGTGCAAATTGAACCATGTTCTTAACTGCTGTCTTGGTGTAGAAAGCAATATGTGGCGTTACAAGAACGTTGTCACGTGCCATCAGATTCTTCAAACGTTCGTCTGGGATAGCATCAAAGCTACCAAAGTCAGTGTTGAAGATACCGACTTCATTTTCATAAACATCCAATGCAGCACCGGCCACCTTGCCGCTGTCGAGCGCACGGATTAAGGCGTCCGTATCAATGATGGCACCACGGGCTGGGTTTAAAATCCAAACGCCGTCCTTCATCTTGGCAAAGGTTTCATCATTCAGCATATGTTCATTTTCTTTAGTGGCTGGTGCATGGAGTGAAATCACGTCTGCTTGGGCGTATAACTCATCCATCGAATCAACGTAAATACCCTTTGCTTCAAGTTCAGGGTTACGGTAAACATCGTAAGCAATGACCTTAGCACCAAAGCCTTCGTAGATTCGCATTGCGGCACGACCGATGCGGCCTGTTGCCACAACACCGACCGTCATGTGACCTAACTCATCGGCAATATCTGGTGCCCATTGAAGGTTACCGGCCGCTTGTTTCTTGTCAAAGACTGGTGTGCGCCGCAGTAATCTCATCAACTGGGTAATTGTTAATTCAGCAATAGCAGCTGGTGAGTACGCCGGCACATTAGTCACTTTAATGTCATTTCGTTTAATCGCATCAGCATCAATATTATCTACACCAACGTTTCGAAGTGATAATGACTTGATCCCAAAACTTGCTAATTTATCTAGTACTTCTGCAGTATATGGCTTTTGTTGGTAAACAACCGCTCCATCGTATCCATCAGCTAAATCAACTGACTTTTCGTCGAGCAACTCAGAAACAGCCTTTACTTCAATATTTTGGTCCTTTGACCATTGATCTAAATAGGGTTTTTCATCGTCACGAATACCATAAGCAATAATTTTCAACTTAAATTCCTCCTAGAAAATAATTTCCAAGAATGACGTGAATCCAATCTTAGAAGACACTTAATTTTACACCTTTGCTCAGTGGGATACAAACCATTCACAGTCGAATATTGTGGGCCGCCAAATAGGCTAATTTCTTCGCCCGTGGCTGATGCTTAAAAGCATACTCTGCTTTCAAAGCTGCTGATTTATCATCAAATTCTTCATAATAAATTAATTTAAGCGGATGGCGATACTTTGGTTTGGTATACTTGGCGCCCAGCCCCGCCTCATGCTGCTTTAAGCGGTGAAAGACATCTGTCGAAAAGCCACCATATAACGTATTATCTGCGCACAAGAGTACGTAAAAAAAATATTTCTTATCGGTTGATTCCATAAAGCATCCCTCTTACTTCATCCCCGTACTCGTTTTGATTGTTATACACAATCAACGGCTGCTGAATTCTAACGCCATTTGGTTTGCCGTCCTTAATTGCTTCCACTAAAACCATGTTGGCTTCCGTATTTGGCTTGGGATAGACAAACTGGATTTTTTTTGGCGCTAATCGATGAGCCTTCATCTCACTAAACAAATCATCTAGTCGGTCCGGTCGATAAACAAAGTAGGCCTTGGCGTTCATTTTTAACACATCGGCCGTTGCTTTCATAACCCCCGATAACGTCGTCTTGAGTTCGTGGCGGGCGATGGCCAAATACTCGTTAGGATTTTTCTTGCTTAAAGCGTGATCCGAAAAGTAAGGCGGATTACATGTCACAACATCAACTGAATCCTTTTCGATGACATCTGTTACGTTTGCTAAATCCATATTGTAAACTTTCATTTGTTCGGTCAACCCATTAAGTTTAATCGATCGATCGGCCATATCAGCCAATCGGGGTTGAATTTCTACTTCGCTAATTTCCCCCGCCGTTTCCGAAGAAAGAAATAGCCCTACTGCACCATTACCGGCACAAAGGTCGACAATTCTAGTTTGGCTTTTCTTGGGGACTTTGGCGAAATAAGCAAGTAGTACCGCATCCAGCGAAAAAGCAAAAACGGTATCACTTTGAATAATTTGAATATCTTTGCTGTATAGCTGATCAATGCGCTCCCCGTCGTTTAACCAGTTTTCGTTCATTTTTCATTCACCTTTTCATAATAGACTTGCACATGCCCAGATTTTTTTGCATACTGGGTAAATGAAACCACCTCGAGGGGGAGATTCATTATGTTTTATTCAGTTCTAAGAGTAATTGTGCGCCTTTTGCTATGGCTAATCAATGGGAATTCCCACTATCTCAACCACGACCGGTTGCCTGAGGGTGCCTACGTGTTAGTGGGACCTCACCGAACTTGGTTCGATCCTATTTATTATGCCCTAGCCGGGAGCCCAAAACAATTCAGTTTTATGGCAAAAAAGGAATTATTTAAAAATCCTATCATTAGATTCATCTTGAACCATGCTCACGCTTTTCCGGTTGACCGTGATAACCCTGGTCCTTCTGCAATTAAAACACCAGTCAGAATTTTGAAGCAAGGCGATTTATCGCTGATTATTTTTCCTTCTGGTACGCGTCATTCTCAAGAGTTAAAAGGTGGTGCTGCGGTGATTGCCAAAATGGCAGGTGTTCCCATCATTCCAACTGTTTACCAAGGACCATTAACGTTTAAATCCTTGTTCAGTCGGAAACCAGTTACCGTTGCATTTGGTGAACCCATCGTGGTTGACCGCAAGTTGAAATTGGATGAAGAAGGCCAAAAACTCATTGAAACTCAAATGCAGTCTGCATTTGACGCATTAGACAAAGAGATTAATCCTGATTTTCACTACGTAGACGTCTCCGAAAAAAAATAAGTCGCTGATACCACTTAATTGTGGTTTCAACGACTTTTTTATTCCTTCGTGTTGCCTTGTAATTGAATCATATCGTAATAATAACCTTTTTGGCTCATGAGTTCTGCGTTGGTGCCTCGCTCAACAATTCGCCCACGTTCCAAAACGAGAATCAAATCAGCATTTTGAATCGTTGACAATCGGTGAGCAATCGCAATAGTTGTCCGGCCTTCTCTGATCTTTTCCAGCCCTTCTTGAATCACTTGTTCCGTTTCCGTATCAATATTAGCGGTGGCTTCATCTAAAATCAAAATTTTAGGATCCGTCACGATAACCCGCGCATACGAAATAAGTTGACGTTGACCACTCGAATAGCTAGTACCTCGTTCAAAAACACGGTTGTCATAACCCTTGGGCAGTTGTTCAATAAAACGATCTGCCTGAACAAAACGAGCCGCCTGGCGAACTTGGTGATCAGTAATGGACTGATTAAACATTCGAATATTTGATGAAATAGTGCCATAAAACATGAATGGTTCCTGCAACACCAAGCCCATCTTCTTCCGCAGCTCACTAATTGGGTAAGATCGAATATCTTTACCATCAATTAAAATAGTGCCACTGCCAAATTCATAAAAGCGCATCAGAACATTGATAATAGAAGTTTTACCGCTCCCCGTTTCTCCAACCAAAGCAATTGTTTGGCCGGGTTCAGCCTTGAACGAAATATCGTGTAAAATGTCATGCTTCCCATCATAGGAAAATGAGACGTGTTTGAATTCAATCTCACCCAGTGTAATTTCTCGCCCTGGTTGTGCGTCTTGCTGCGGTGCTGCCGTGGGATCATCCAATAGTTTTAGTACCCGTGACCCAGCCACAATGCCATCTTGAAAATCACTTAAACTGTCCATCATCCCCGTCATGGGGTTAAAGAAGTTATCGATATAGGTGACAAACGCATAAATAACACCAGCCGCAACATATCCATGAAGTCCACGGACACCAAAAATTGATAAGGCGAGGACAATTCCCAATGCGTAAAGTAAATCAATCATCGGGCTTAAAAGTAATGAATTAACCCGAATCATCGCCTTTCGCGTATTGAAGTAACGATGATTGATTTCGCCGAATTCAGATTCGACCCGTTTTTCCTGTCGAAATTGTTGAATCACGGTCACACCCGTGATTGATTCCGCTAGCTTTGCATTTAGTTGGCTCAAACGTTCCCGCATCCGTCGATAAACGACCGAACTATATTTTTGATAATACCAAATGGATAACACCAAAAATGGCATTAGTACAAGTAACCAGAGTGCAATTTTGACATCTAGCAATAGCATTGCTGTAAACGATGAAGCGACTCCAAAAATCACTAAAACTAAGCTACTAAAGAGTTGCCAAAACGTTTGAAACGACATGGTGTCGTTCGTTAAACGAGATAAAATAGACCCACCTGGTGTTTGGTCAAAGTACCTCATTCCCAATTGGTGTAACTTTTGGAAAATTTTGCGACGAACTGATTCCAACATGTACTCAGCACCCATCGAATAGAGATAGGTTTGCCAGAATTGCATGAAGGCCTTCACAATCATTGAAAAGAAGTATAAACCAGCAAAAAACCACATCATGCTGACCGCCGTATCACCATTCCGTAAATGGTCATCCATATAAACGGCAATAATTCGTGGCAGCAAAATATTAATGATACTAACACCCGCTGCCATCAAGATTGAGAGAAAGAACAGCCACTTGTAGGCCTTAGCAAAGGCCATCAACCTACCGACAATTCGCCGTTGTTCCTTAGCAGGAATACTTTTTGACCAGGCTGATTGATGTTCTTGATTGTCCATTAGGCGTCCTCCCCTTCCGTTTCAGTTTGTAATTCCTGACGTTCAAACATTTCTTCATACCAACCGTGTTGTTGCATCAAGGAATCATGGGTTCCACGCTCCACCACTTGACCGTTTGACATCACAATAATTTCATCCGCATCCATGACCGAACTTAACCGATGTGCTGCAATGATGGTTGTTTTGCCCTGACGCTCCGCGCGAAGATGCATCAGGATCTCACTTTCAGTTTCTGCATCAACGGCAGAAAGAGCATCATCAAGTATTAAGAGCTCCGGATCAATAATCAGTGCCCTAGCAATGGCTAATCGTTGACGTTGACCACCAGAAAGCGAAATACCTTCTTCTCCAACTTGGATTTCCAAGCCATTTGGAAATTTATCTACCTGGCCCTTCAAACCACTATTAAAAATGGCCGTTTCGACTTGGTCGTCCGTCGCATCAGGTAACGCGTACCTAATATTATTTCTAAGTGTATCCGAGAACATGAAACTATTTTGAGGGACATATCCGATAGCTGGTAGATACGCATCAAGTTGATAGTCCTTAATATTGTGACCACCATAGACAATTTGTCCTTCATACTGATCAAATTGCCGTAAGATGAGCTCCATAATCGTTGATTTACTGGCACCAACTTTACCGACAATTCCTAGCGTTTTACCTGCCGGCACATCAAATTGGACGTTTTGAAGGATCACATGGTCACGATCATCCGGGTAACTGAAGTGCTTAATATCAAAATGGAGATCACCACTTGGTCGGTCACTAATGCCATCTTGAGCATCTAAAATGGCGCTCTTTTCACCTAAGAGTGACATAACTCGGTCGTAACTCGCATTTCCTCGTTCCAGTGTGTTAAACAGCATCCCGACCGCAAAGATGGGCCAAATCATTCGAGCTAAGTAAGCGATGAATGAAACTAAGTTACCAATGGTAATGGTTCCATTTGCCACTAAACTTCCCCCATAAACAATCGTAATCACATAAGAAATTGAAATGATCAAAGTCGTGACGGGGTCAAACAGCGCATCCAATCGGTTAACTCGTCGATTAATCTTAATCGTCCGATCCACCTGATTTTCAAAGTCATCGATATCTTCCTGTTCTTGTCCCAGACTCTTAATTACTTTGATTCCACTGATACTTTCCTGAGCCTTGTTGTTCAAGCGCGAAAAAGCCGCTTGAGAATCACCAAATGCAATATGAATTTTCATTCCCAGGTATCGCGCCATGACGGCTAACAGTGGAAACGGAATAATAGCAATCAAAGTTAAACGCCAATCCACAAACATCATCATCGCAATCAGCGTAGTTCCACCAGTAATAATGGAATCAGCAAACTGCAAAATACCCCCACCAGCCACACGCTGGATGGCAGAAAGATCGTTGGTCACATGCGCCATTAAATCTCCTGTTCGGTGTCGATTATAGAATGGTCGGTCCATCGACATAAAATGGTTGAAAAGCCGTGTTCTTAATACCCTTTCAAGTTTTGCTGCACCACCCCAAATGGCCGTCCGCCAGACATAGCGAGCCGAATACTGCAATAATGCTGCTAGCGCCAATAAGCCCAACAATGTAACCAATCGGCTCACTGTTAGCTCGCGCTTGTCGATATAGTCGATGAGGTTACCCATGAATCGAGCTGGGATAATGCCAATAATTGCCGTTATTAAAAGACCGAATAATCCACGGTAATAGGTTTTTCGTTCGCTCTTAAAATACCATCCGAGCTTTCTGAAAATTCCCAAAGTCGTTCACTTCCCATTCAATAATTAGATTTTAATTAGATTTTCCCTAATGGTACCATAATTAGAGGCAAAAAAATAACCTTATAGTCGAGGAAGCACCTCAACTATAAGGTCTTGATCAAAATCCTATTGTTTCTTTGCTTGTTGACGCATTGCGTTCATCATTTGATGAAGTTTCTTTGCAGATGGCTTTTGGCCCATTTGCATCATCATCGCTCTGATTTGATCTTCGCTAATTGGCGGATTATCTTTTAGATAATTTTCCATGTACTTGCGAGCTCCAAAGAAGCCAGCAACTGCACCCAGCAATAATGCGATTACGACGATTAAAATCCAGATTCCAGTCGACAAAGTGAATCCCCCTTTAACAACCATTTACTAAACTAGTTTACACAAGTATTTCCCAAATTAAAAGGGTTAACCTCACTTATTTCAATTAATCGTCCCTTAAACCCTTATCACGCTGTAACTTTTTGACCTTTTCCGGCGTGACTTCTTTACCAGCTTTATCGAACACTTGAATCATCTCGACTTGGCTTTTAAAACTTTCACGGAACTTCTTTAAATATTTTTGACGTAAATCTTTTCGTTCGATCAGCTCTAATTCTGAAAGCCCTTCTTCCTTAGCTTTCTTGGCTAATTCGTTGATACGCTTGATTAGTGCTTGCATTTCACTATCGGCCATTACTTTCACTCCTTTTTACCATTGAACATATTAACAAGATTTTGACCAAAGTGCAATCAAAGAAACCGAACATTTGTTTGAAAGGGGCTATTATGTATGGTATCATTACTTTAAAATCTTATGTTTGAGGTGAACGAGCCATGAGTAAAGGTTCAGAAAATAAACAAATGGAGGTCCTCAGCTTCATCCACGAGCGAGTCAACGCAAAGGGTTATCCCCCAACAGTTCGTGAGATTGGTGAAGCTGTTGGACTCAAATCAACATCAACAGTTCATGGCCACATTAGTCGTTTAGCTAAAAAAGGCTTACTTTCAAAAGATCCAACCAAGCCCCGAGCTCTTGAAATCACCCCACTTGGGATCGAAGCCTTGGGCATTCAGGTCGACGCTGACAAGATTCCTGTCCTAGGAACCGTTACTGCCGGTGCACCAATCTTAGCCGTCCAAGAGGCTACTGATTACTTCCCTGTTCCAGATCATTTTCGTGGAGAAGCCTCTGATTTATTCATGCTAACCATTCGTGGTGAAAGTATGATAAAAGCCGGAATTTTGAATGGTGATCAAGTCATCGTCCGCAAACAGCAAGTTGCAGATAACGGAGATATTGTGATTGCCTTAACTGAGGAAAATGAAGCCACATGTAAACGTTTCTTCAAAGAAGCTGATCATTATCGCTTACAACCTGAAAACGATACAATGGCACCCATTATTTTAGATCAGGTTTCTATTTTAGGTAAGGTCGTTGGCCTTTTCCGAGATAACATTTATTAAACAGTAAAGAGCCACTACTCTCGGGTAGTGGCTCTTTAGTTACTTATTTTATCAGCAGCAATCACTGTTTTTTCGGTCAGCTTAATCACCTCCCAGCGATCATCAGGATGATGCTCCATAATTTTGACTAAAATCGATCTAGTATAGACTTTCTCAACAATACCTTTAAATGCATTTTTGATGTTTCCACAAGGCTGGCAATTCACAACATCATCAAGTTTGAAATTAATTTTGGGAAGTTCCTTCTGTTTAAAATCCATAGTTTACCACCTTCATTAGTTTAAGTTTTGTTGGGCAAGCCGAAATTATGAAGTTTTGCGCAGCAACCGTTCGGCGATCTTTGAAATGGTAATTTAACACCTCTATCACAACTAATCGATTAAGAACATGAATAACTTTGCCCACAATTGGACCTTGCCATTCATCTACCGATTCATATTTAACGAGCTGACCTTCCGCAAACTTTTTCATGGCGTTTCCCTCACTTCTTTGACTTAAGAACAATTTAACAAACAAATCTGAAGTTATTACGTCATTAATGTGAAGAATGTTAGATTAATTTAGCGCTTTAAAAGCCGGTAATGGTATACTATATAGTAAATTGAATCAAGTTTTGGGGGACTTCATCATGATGTTATTTATTGCAATCATTGGATTCATGCTCGTATTTTTGAGTTTCTTTTCACTTTTAACTGCTCGTGGACAAGGAGCCCGATAGTTTTGGCAAGCTGTATTCTTAATCTTAAGCTTAGCATTAACCGCATTTGCCATTTGGAAATTACCTTACTGGAACCATGACAACAATGCTTCGCAACAAACTTCGGCTCAAACTGCAAAGTCGAGTTCTGAATCAATCAGTGGTACCAATTCACCGGTCTTCTCCGCTGATGAGAGCCAGACCAACCTTCAAACTCAGAATCTGAAGGAAAAGAATGTTTTAGAGCAACTTCAACAAAGTTACAAAGCTTTCGGGAGCGTTTCGTTTAATGGCACAACCAGAACGTATGTTATTTCATCCAAAAACAGTAACTTCAATAAGGCGGTTGCCTATTTAGATAAAAATCCGAAAAAAACGGATGAGGTCAAGTGGCCAACTGAAATTAGTAATATGACTAAAACTGGAAAATCAGTTAATAAAGTATTGGGCAACGGCTACACCATTTCACTAAGAAAATCTGATCAAAAAACCATTTTACTTAACGTTAAAAATGGGAAATTGATTTATGATCGCTATGCAAATTAAAAAGGAATCGGAGAATTTTCTCCGATTCCTTATTTTTTGCGATAAATTCGTTTTTTATCTTTGATACCGGCAAAAACAAATACACCATCATCCTTGTTAATATCTGTTTCAAAATCTCCGTTATCAGCTGGTAAGCTTTGGTTGAATATTGTTTCATATTCCGAAATCGTCAATCTAGTTCTATTGTCGAGCCAATGCGCCATTTGTTCTGGATTAAGTTGCCGTTTATACGCTTCTTGAAGTATACCACTATAGAATTCACCTTCAGCGCCAGATCCGTATGAAAACAAACCAATCCGGCTACCAGCATCAAGCTTAGTCTCACTTAATAGTGATAATAGGCTTAAGTAAAGCGACCCGGTATATAAATTACCAATTTGTTTGTTATAGACACGACTATTTTCAAACTCAGTCATCAATTGCTTCTGTTTATTCTCGTCAACTTGATTTAGAACTGTACGTAGTCCTTTTAACCCCATTTTAGTAAATGGTAAATGGAACGTCATCGCATCAAAATCGCTGAGTTCCCGGTCCGTCTGTTTCTTATAACTCTCAAACGCAGTCTGAAAGAAATCTAGATAGACGTTGGTTGAGTACTTACCATCTACCAAAGCCTCTCGACGGTTAATTGGACGCCAAAAATCCATAATATCTTCCGAAATATGGCTAGTTTCAGCCTCTAAGACCAAGATACTAGGTTCTGCAGAAATAATCATCGCTACCGCGCCACCGCCCTGTGTCACCTCTCCTGCCGTTTTAAGGCCATATCTAGCAATATCAGAACCGATTACGAGCACTTTGCGATCAGGATGCACTGTGACGTAATCTCGTGCCAATAACACTCCTGCCGTTGCCCCGTAACAAGCCTGTTTCAATTCTACTGTTCGTACATTCTTTCGAAGTCCAAGTAATTGCTGTAGGTAGATTGCCGCCGATTTCGAGTTATCAACGCCTGTTTCCGTACCAAAAAGAATCATATCAATCGTGTCTCGATCTGATTCGGAAAAGATACTTGTTGCAGCATTGGCGGCCATCGACACAACATCCTGACTGAGGGGTACGACGGTTTGACGTTCCTGACCAATCCCAATTAAAAATTTATTTGGGTCGACACCCCTTTCCTTGGCCAAATCAATTAGATCAATATATGTATTAGGTGCATAAAATCCAATTTTATCGATTCCGACTTTCATTTGTATCGCTCCTCTTTTTGGTTACAAAACTTTCTCTCAAAAGATGGGTTCGACCCCATCTCTGGTAATGTTCGTTTTACTTCGGTAAACTAGCTTGAATAATATATCATGTTATCATTAAAATTCAAGAAAATAGGTATTGAATTAAGAGAAGCATAAGGAAATACCCTTTATTAATTTTTTATCTCAGGTGCACAATTTAGTGCACCAAAAATTGAGGTTATTTACGATTATTTAAGGGTTTGTCTATTTTGTCTGATTGACTCATAAAATTTGGTGAGCAATCCCCACCGCTACAAAAGCTGGTATACCAATGCTTTAGAGCACAAAAAAAAGACTGATGAACAAAGTCCATCAGTCTCAAACAAATATACTCTATACCGGAGGTGGGGTTCGAACCCACACGTCCTCAACGGACACTGGATTTTGAGTCCAGCGCGTCTGCCAGTTCCGCCACTCCGGCATATTTGCAATTGTAAAATCCTAAAATAAATGATTGGGTAAAGGCGGTAATCGGATTCGAACCGACGATAAAGGTTTTGCAGACCTCTGCCTTACCACTTGGCTATACCGCCATGTTTATTAGTATGATCGAATCCAACTGGGTTAGCTGGATTCGAACCAGCGCATGACGGAGTCAAAGTCCGTTGCCTTACCACTTGGCTATAACCCAATCAAAGGGCGGTATATGGGACTCGAACCCATGCGTGCCGGAACCACAATCCGGTGTGTTAACCAAACTTCACCAATACCGCCATAACATCAATAACAGGGATAGTAGGAGTTGAACCCACACCGACGGTTTTGGAGACCGTAGTTCTACCATTAAACTATATCCCTATGGTGGATGGGAGTGGATTCGAACCACCGAACCCGAAGGAGCGGATTTACAGTCCGCCGCGTTTAGCCAGACTTCGCTACCCATCCATAATGGCGCGGGACGGAATCGAACCGCCGACACACGGAGCTTCAATCCGTTGCTCTACCAACTGAGCTACCGAGCCATTTACCAAGTTATTAAAGATGTTAAGTATTAAATTAATAATAACATAACAACGGTCCGTACGAGACTCGAACTCGTGATCTCCTGCGTGACAGGCAGGCGTCCTAACCAGCTAGACCAACGGACCATAAGAAGTTATTACATTATTATAGTGGAGGATACAGGGCTCGAACCTGTGACCCTCTGCTTGTAAGGCAGACGCTCTCCCAACTGAGCTAATCCTCCAAAATGACCCGTATGGGACTCGAACCCATGTTACCGCCGTGAAAGGGCGGTGTCTTAACCGCTTGACCAACGGGTCATATCAATTTGGGTGTAAACGGAGAGTAAGGGATTCGAACCCTTGAAACAGGTTTGTGCCCGTTTACACCATTTCCAATGGTGCTCCTTCGGCCAGCTCGGACAACTCTCCATCTAAATTCCGATAAGTGGATTCGAACCACTCAATCATAAATGACACTCTCCATTAGAGTATATCGGAAACTTCGTCGCGTGGCAACGTCCTACCCTCGCAGGGGGCGATCCCCCAACTACTATCGGCGTGCTAAAGCTTAACTTCTGTGTTCGGCATGGGAACAGGTGTATCCT